>CADEDX010000082.1 GCA_902826195.1 uncultured Bradyrhizobium sp.
AGGGTGTCGTGATCGAAGGCCTGAGCGGCATCGACATCGCGCTGTGGGACATCAAGGGCAAGCATTTTGGCGTCCCGGCGCACAGGCTGCTCGGCGGCCCGCTGCGCACCGAGGTGCAGGCCTACGCCACCGGCCTTTACCGGCGAAAGTCGGGCGATCCGCTGCACTACCTTGCTGAGGAAGCAGCCGGCTACGTCGCCGAGGGCTTCAAGGCCGTGAAGCTGAAGGTCGGCTTCGGCGTGGAAGAAGACGCCGCCGTGACGCGCGCCGTGCGCGAGGCGATCGGGCCGCACACAGCCTTGATGGTCGACGCCAATCACGCCTACGACGCGGTCGCCGCGATCCGGCTTGGCCGGATGATCGAGCCCTATGACATCGGCTGGTTCGAGGAGCCGGTGCCGCCGGAGGATCTGGCAGGCTATCGCGCGGTGAAGGCGGCGCTGTCGATCCCGGTTGCCGGCGGCGAGTGCGAATTCACACGCTTCGGCTTTCGCGAGGTGCTGACCTCGCAGGCGATCGACATCCTCCAGCCCGACACCTGCGCGGCTGGCGGCCTCACCGAATGCAAGAAGATTGCGGACATGGCCGAGGCGTTCGGCGTCCGCTACAACCCGCACGTCTGGGGCACCGGGATTGCGATCGCAGCGTCGCTGCAACTGCTGGCGGTTTTGCCCGCCCACACGCCGCTCTCGCTCGCGCCGCTTCAGCCGATGCTGGAGTTCGACCGGACCGAACATCCCATTCGCCAGGCGCTGCTCGCAAAGCCGATCGAGCACTCCGGCGGCATCGTCCGCGTGCCCGACGGTGCCGGCCTCGGAATCGAGGTCGATCGCGACGCGCTGGCGCGGTTTAGGATGAAGTAGGGTGGGTTGGCCAAAGGCGTAACCTACCAAAGTGCTTCTTCGCTGAGACGAAGGCGGTGGGTTACTCTTCGCTAACCCACCCTACGATTATTCCGCCGCCGCAGCCCTTGCCTTGACGCGATAACTCGCCGCCGGATGCGGCGCCGCCACCCGTGCGCGTCCGGCGCCGAACAGTTTTTCCCGCAGCGTCCCCTTCGCATACTCGCTCTTGTACCGCCCGCGCTTCGTCAGCTCCGGCACCAGCATGTCGGCGATATCCTCGAAATCGCCGGGCGACGTCGCAAACGCGACGTTGAGGCCGTCGACATCGGTCTGCTCGAACCACGCCTCGATATCGTCGGCGACTTTCTCCGGCGTGCCGATCACGACAGGGCCGGCGCCGCCGACGCCGACATGCTCGACGACTTCCCGCACGGTCCAGACCCGATCCGGATCGGCGCGGGTGACATTATCAAGTGCAGTACGCCCGGCGTCGTTCTGGACGTGGCGCACCTCCTGGTCGAGGTCGTAACCCGAGAAGTCGATGCCCATCCAGCCCGACATCAGCGCCAGCGCGCCCTCCGGCGCGATGTGGCGGCGATAGTCGGCGTATTTCGCTTTCGCCTCGGCCTCGGTGCGGCCGAGAATGATCGTCATCATCGAGAACATCAAAATCTCGGCCGGGTTGCGCCCGATCTCTTTGGCCTGCGCGCGGATCGCCGCGACGCGCGGCCCGATGATCTTGGCCGATGGTCCCGACATGAACACGCATTCGGCATGCTCAGCGGCGAATTGCCGTCCGCGCGGCGAGGTGCCGGCCTGATAGAGCACCGGCGTCCGCTGCGGCGACGGCTCGCTGAGATGGATCGCATTGACCCTGTAGTTGGCACCCTCGTGCGAAATCCGGTGCACTTTCGACGGATCGGCAAAAATCCCGCGCGCGCGGTCGCGCAGCACGGCGTCGTCCTCCCAGCTGCCTTCCCAGAGCTTGTAGACCAGCTCCATGTATTCGTCCGCGATCTCGTAGCGGTCGTCATGCGCGGTCTGCTTGTCCTTGCCAGCGCCGCGCGCGGCGCTGTCGAGATATCCCGTCACCACGTTCCAGCCGACGCGGCCCTCGGTGAGGTGATCCAACGTCGACATTCGTCGTGCGAACGGGTAGGGCGGCTCGAACGAGAGATTGCTGGTGACGCCGAAACCGAGATGTTTCGTTACCGCCGCCATCGCCGGGATCAGCATCAATGGCTCGTTCGATGGCGTTTGCGCCGCGTTGCGCAGCGCGGCGTCCGGGCTGTTGGCGTACACATCGTAGACGCCGAGCACGTCGGCGAGAAACAGCCCGTCGAACCGGCCGCGCTCCAAGGTCTTCGCCAGATCGAGCCAGTAGGGCAGCCGGTTGTAGCTGAGCGTGCGGTCGCGCGGATGGGTCCAGAGCCCCGGCGATTGATGCGCCACGCAGTTCATGGCGAAGGCGTTGAGCCGGATTTCTTTGGTCATGGAGCGATCCTCGAATGTGCGCGGGACGCGCCTCGCGCTTCCCGGTTAAACGTCGGGCTGTTGCCTGAATTTGTTGCACCCTCGCTGCTTTTAGCAAGCTTTATCCGGCGGGCAATGCCACTTCCAGCGGGTGCCGTATCCCGATAGGTTGCGCGCCACGGTGTGGTAAACAGGGAAGAAGAATATGGCTGATCGAGCCGACGCGATCGCACGGGTCCGCGAGCATTTCAATTCCGGCGCGTTTCTGGCCGAGCTTGGCCGCAGGGTCGGCTACAAGACCGAAAGCCAAAATCCCGGCAGCCGCGCGGCGTTGCGCGCCTATCTCGTCGAAGATCTGATGCCTGCTTTCGCCGCGCTCGATTTCTCCACCCGCCTGATCGAATCCCCGACCGGCAAGGGGCCGTATCTGCTGGCGGATTATCGCGAGGATGCCTCGCTGCCGACGGTGCTCACCTATGGCCATGGCGACGTCGTCGACGGCATGGAAGGCGAATGGCGTGACAATCTCGATCCTTGGAAAACGACGACCAAGGGCGAGCGTGTCTACGGCCGCGGCACCGCCGACAACAAGGGCCAGCACAGCATCAACCTCGCGGCGTTGCGCGCCGTGCGCGAGACCCGCGGCGGCAAGCTCGGCTTCAACCTCAAATGCATCATCGAGACCGGCGAGGAGATCGGCTCGCCTGATTTGCGGCAGGTGTGCGAAGCCCACCGCGAGGAGCTGAAGGCGGACCTGTTCATCGCTTCCGACGGGCCGCGGCTGTCGGCCGACCGGCCGACCATCTTCCTCGGCTGCCGCGGCGGCAACCGCATTCATCTCGACGTCAACTTACGCGAGGGCGGCAACCATTCGGGCAATTGGGGCGGCGTGCTCGCGAACCCTGCAACGATCCTGTGCAACGCCATCGCCAGCCTGGTCGACGGCAAGGGGCGGATGAAGCTCGATGCGCTGAAGCCGCCGCGGATTTCGAACGCCGTCCGCGCCGCGCTGGCGGACGTGAAGATCGAGCCGACCGCCGACGAGCCGCAGCTGGCGGAGGACTGGGGCGAGGAGGGGCTGACGCCGGCCGAGCGGCTGTTCGCCTGGAACACGCTGGAAGTGCTGGCGATGTCGTCGGGCAATATCGAAAAGCCCGCCAACGCCATTCCTGGCCGCGCCAATGCCGTGCTGCAGCTCCGCTTCGTCGTCGGCACCAGATACGAAGAGGTCGTCGACGCCGTGCGCGCCTATCTGCACGGCAACGGCTTTCCGATGGTGGAAGTCAGCGGCGCGCAGCGCTTTGGCGCCTCGCGCACTGATGTCGACAGCCCCTGGGTGAACTGGACCGCCGACTCGATCCGCAAGACCACCGGCAAGGCGCCGGCGATCCTGCCGAATTTCGGCGGCTCGCTGCCCAACGACGTGTTCGCCGAAGGGCTGGGGCTGCCCACGATCTGGGTGCCGCATTCCTATCCCGGCTGCTCGCAGCACGCGCCGGACGAGCACATTCTGCTGCCGGTGACGGAGGAGGCGCTCGCCATCATGGCGGGCGTGTTCTGGGATCTCGGCGAGATGAAGCGATGACTCCGTCATGGCCGGGCTTGTCCCGGCGATCCACGTCTTTCTTGCCTATGTGAAGCGAAGACGTGGATGCCCGGCACAAGGCCGGGCATGCGGCTGAGAGACTGCTTGCCCCTCACGTCCCTTCATCCAGAAGCCGTAGCCCGGGCGAGCAAAGCGACCCCGGGAACCCCGCATATCGCTGTCGCTTATGCGGGCTACAGGAACTGTGCGCCGCTCACACTCCCTCATCCAGCGCGACCATCTCGCGTTTCTTGCGCAACGCCGGCAACAGCGGGCCAATCAAGAGCACGACGGCGAACGCGAGACACGCTGCCGAGATCGGCCGCTCGACGAAGGTCATCAGATCGCCCTGCGACAGGATCAGCGACTTGCGCAGATTGTTCTCCAGCATCGGGCCGAGCACGAAGGCCAGCACCAGCGGCGCCGGCTCGTAGCCGAGCTTGCGCATGAAGTAGCCGATGATGCCGAACGCGATCATCACATAGACGTCGAACACGTTGTTGCTGGAGCAATAGACGCCAATGATGGTGAACAGGATGATCAGCGGGAAGAGGATATTGTAAGGCAGCTTGAGCAGTTGCACCCACATCCCGATCATCGGCAGGTTCAGCACCAGCAGCATCAGGTTGCCGATATACATGCTGGCGACGATGCCCCAGAACAGGCCGGGGTTTTGCGTGATCATCAAGGGACCCGGCTGCAGCCCGTGGATGACGAAGGCGCCGAGCAGCAACGCCATCACCACGTTCGGCGGAATACCGAGCGTCATCAGTGGAATGAAGGCGCCGCCGGCGGCCGCATTGTTGGCGGCCTCAGGCCCCGCGACGCCCTCGATAGCGCCCTTGCCGAAGCGCTCCGGTGTCTTGGATAGCCGCTTCTCCAGCGCATAGGACGCGAACGATGAGATCACCGCGCCGCCGCCCGGCAGGATGCCGAGGAAGAATCCCAAGATCGTGCCGCGCGCCATCGGTCCGGCGCTGGCTTTCCAATCCTCCTTGCTCGGCAGCAAATTGGTGATCTTCGCATTGATGACGTCGCGCTTGATCGCCTGCTCCGTGTTGAGCAGCACTTCGGCGACGCCGAACAGGCCCATCACCACGGGAACGAGGCCGATGCCGTCGATCAGCTCCACCCGGCCGAAGGTCAGGCGCGGCTGCGCGGTGATGCTGTCTAGCCCGACCACGCCGAGTACGACGCCGATGCAGGCCATCAGCAGTGCCTTCGCCATCGAGCCCTGCGTCAGGAAGGTCAGGACGACGAGGCCGAGCACCATCAGGCTGAAATATTCCGCTGGTCCGAACGCGATCGCGACGCTGGCGAGTTTCGGCGCCACCAGCATCAGCGCGACCAGCGCAAAGGTGCCGGCGATGAAGGAGCCGAAGGCGGAGATGCCGAGCGCCGGTCCGGCGCGACCCTGCCTGGCCATCTGGTGGCCGTCGATGCAGGTGACGACGGAAGCCGCTTCGCCAGGAATATTGACGAGGATCGAGGTGGTCGAGCCGCCATACATCGAGCCGTAATAGATGCCGGCCATCATGATGATGCCGGATTCCGGCGTACCCGACAGCGTGATCGGCAACAGCAGCGACATCGCCGAGATCGGCCCGATGCCGGGCAGCACGCCGACCAGCGTGCCGATGAAGACGCCGATGAAGCAGTAGACTAGATTGACCGGCTGCAGTGCGACGCCAAAGCCATGAGCGACGTTGATGAGCGTGTCCATGTGCGGTCAGCCGATCTCGAACAGGCCCGAAGGCAACTGGATCAAAAGCAGGCGCTTGAGCACCCACCACATCCCGAGGGGAACTAGGACCGCAATTGGAATCGCAAGCGTCCATCGCACCGGATCGACCACGCGCAACAGCAACAGCATCAGCGGTATCGCCGACAGCAGGAAGCCGAGCGGGTTGAGCGCAAAGGAAAACGCGATCAGGCAGACGATCACCAGCAGCGGCTTGCCCCAGCGGGCGTCCTCCCAGCGCGATCCCAGCGTCGGTCCACCCTCGGTCAATGCGCCGTAGATGATCGAGGCGGCGAACAGGCACATCAAAATGCCGGTATAGAACAGCACGAAGCCGGAGCCGGGATCGTTGATGGTGCCGAGCTTCAGCTTCAAGCCCGACCAGACCACGAAGCCGCCCAGCGCAAGCCCGATCAGCCCACCCCACAATTCGGAATTGTTAAGGCGGAATTTGACGTTGGTGTCGTTACTCATGTGCAGGACTTTCAGATCACCGTCACCCCCGCGCAACGGCTTTGAGTTGTCGCCGAGCCGGCGAAGCGCAGCGTAGCCCTCGAAGGGCGACGGTGCACGTGTCCATCCTTCGAGGCGCGCAAGGGCGCGCACCTCAGGATGACGTTCAGCGACTAGTTCGTTTTCTTCGCCAGCCCCAGCGTGTCGATTACCTTGCGCTCGGACTCGGTGACCTCAACCACGAACTTCTTGTAGTCCTCGGTGTTCTTGTAATTCGGCACCATGTCGAATTTCGCCAGCGTGGCGATTACCGCCGGATCATCCAGCGCCTTCTTGAAGGCGTCGTGCAGCTTGGCGACGATCTTGGGATCCATGCCCTTGGGTCCCGCGATGCCGAACGGCGAGTCGTAGACCATGGGATAGCCGAGTTCCTTCAGCGTCGGCACGTCGGGGAAATTCGGTGAACGCACCGAGGTCCACACCATCAGGAGCCGCAGCTTGCCGGCGTCGACCAGCGGCCGCCATCCCGTCGAGTCCGCCTGCAGCATGGTGTGCTGGCCGAGCGCCGCGGCGTTGGTTTCGGCGCCGCCCTTGAACGGCACTTGCGTCAGTTTGATGCCGGCAAGGCTTGCGATCTGCTCCATGCCGATGTGCAGCGACGTGCCGGTGCCCGGCGTAGCATAGGTCACCTTGCCGGGGTTCTTCTTGGCGAAGTCGATCACGTCCTGCCAGCTCTTGAACTGGGATTCGGCGCTGGTGGTGACGCCAAAGGTGTAGCCGGTGAGGTGGACGATGTAGGTAAAATCCTTGGCCGGGTCCCACGAGACGTCCTGCATCAGCGGCAGCCGGAACACCGTGATCGGAATCTGCGCGATGGTGTAACCGTCCGGCTTCGACGCCGCCGCCATGGTGGCCGGACCGACGGTGCCGCCGCCGCCGGCCTTGTTGTCGATGGCGATCGGCTGTCCGAGAATCTTCGAGGCGCTTTCGGCAATGGCCCGCATCGAGATGTCGGTCGAGCCGCCCGCCGGCCAAGGTACGATCAGCGTGATCGGCTTGGTCGGATATTCCTGCGCGCCGGCGGCGACGGAGATCAGCACGCCTAGGGCTGCGATCACGATGCCAATCGGGTGACGTATAGACATGTTGAACCCTCCCGTTGCAGCCTCGTTGATGGGAGGCGCTTTATTCATCCCTTGCCCATTCTTCCCTGAAATCGCCTGAGAAGAAAAGCTAATTGGCTCCGACAGGTAGCTCGACCGGAAGCGCAAACCGCCGAAAAGTCCCCGTGCGACAATTGGTCTGCGGCGGGCATCCCGAGACACGGAATATGCCCCGGGTTCCGGCGCCATATGGAGACGCCCTTGGCGGGCCACCGGGCCAAGCAATAATCAAGGAAAGCTCAAGGCGGGGACGGCTTGCGAGGCGGGGGGCGTTCGGGCCATCATGGGCCGGCCGGGGGTACCGGTGCTGCCCCCTTGCCGATGGCGACGTGGCAGGAAGCCCCGCCCGGAGCCGTCCCGCCTGGAGCCCATGATTTCAGTATCCAACGCTGCCGACGCCATCATCATCGAGGCGTTCGCCAAAATTCCCGCGCTGCTCGACCATGCGCCGGCGCTGATCGCGCGGGGCCGCTTTCTCGACTGCGAGTGCCTGCTTGGTCCTGCAAGCCACGCCTTCCACGTCTCGATCCGGCAGGGCCGGATCGTCGACCTGACCCCATGGCCGGTGCTGATGCGGTCCTGGCGGTTTTCCTATCGTGCCTCGGCTGCGGCCTTCGCTGAATTCTGGCAGCCCTTGCCGCGCCCGGGTTTTCACGACCTGCTGGCCCTGACCAAGCGCGGCGAAGCCACGCTGGAAGGCGACATGCACCCGTTCATGACCCATCTGCAGTACTTCAAGGACGTGCTGGCGTTGCCCCGTCTTCATTTCGCAACGGCCGCGTCATGAGCGGCATGATAGAACCGATCGTCGGCCGCTATGTGCATGTCGACATCGACGGCGACATGCACCGCATCTATTTTGAGGAGAACGGCTCGGGGATTCCGCTGGTCTGCCTGCACACTGCCGGCTCCGACGGCAGGCAGTGGCGGCATCTGCTGGCGGATCAGGAATTCGCAAAACACTTCCGCATCATCGCCTTCGACATGCCCTGGCACGGCAAATCGAACCCGCCGGAAAACTGGGACGGCACGGAATATCAGCTCACCACCGCGCGCTACACGCAAACCATCCGCGCCTTCTGCGCGGCGCTGCAACTGGAGAAGCCGGCGGTGATGGGCTGTTCGATCGGCGGCCGCATCGTCCTCAACTTGGCGATCGATCATGCCGCCGAGTTCCGCGCCCTCATCGGATTGGAGGGGGCGGACTTCCAGGCGCCGTGGTACGACACATCATGGTTGAACCGCCCTGACGTCCATGGCGGGGAAGTCTGCGCCGCGCTGGTATCCGGCCTGATCGCGCCGCAAAGCCCGGATAGCTCCCGGGCCGAGACGCTATGGGCCTACAAGCAGGGCGGGCCGGGTGTGTTCAAGGGAGACCTGTATTTCTATCGGGTCGACGGAGACCTGAGGGGAAAAGTGGAGAGGATCGATACTAAAGTATGCCCGCTGTTTCTGTTGACGGGCGAGTATGATTTCTCCTGCACGCCGGAGGACACGAAACGAACCGCCGCCGCCATTGCAGGCGCCAGCGTCACCATCATGGAGCAGCTCGGCCATTTTCCGATGAGTGAAAATCCAAAGCAGTTTCGCCGCTACATTGCGCCGGTGCTCGAGCGGATCGTGGCGCTCGAAGCCGAGCGCGCCGGCCGCCGCTAGGCTGGCGATTGCAAGGCTTGCGGTCACCTGATGTGGTTTGGCCCGGATTGTGCTGATATCGCGCCGCATGCGGCGGGACGGATGTGAAGACAGTTTCCAGGTTGCCGGCGAAACCGTCCGGCCGCCTGGTTCGTAAGCTGACTGGCAAATCGCCAGTTCTGGTCGATGAGCAATCATCTGTAGCCTTGAGAGGAGAAGATACGTGAAACATCGTCATATGATCGGTTGTCTGCTCGCCACCGCGCTCTGCGCCGGACCGGCGGCGGCGCAGGAGCTCACCGGGACGCTGAAGAGCATCAAGGAGGCCGGCGCCATCACGCTCGGTTTCCGCGATTCCTCGATCCCCTTCTCCTATCTCGACGACAACCAGAAGCCGATCGGCTACGCCATGGACATCTGCTACAAGATCGTCGATGCCGTGAAAAAGGAGCTCAAGCTCGACAAGCTCGAGGTCAAGCTCAACCCGGTGACCTCGTCGACCCGCATCCCGCTGCTCGCCAACGGCACCATCGATCTCGAATGCGGCTCCACCACCAACAACGTCGAGCGCCAGAAGCAGATTGCCTATACCAATACCCACTTCCTGACCGCGAGCCGCTACGTCAGCAAGAAGTCCGGCAAGATCAATTCGATCGACGACCTCAAGGGCAAGTCGGTGGTCTCCACCGCCGGCACCACCAACATCAAGCAGCTCACCGAGGCCAGTGCGGCGCGCAACCTCGGCATCAACATCATCCCGGCGAAGGATCATGCCGAGGCGTTTTTGATGGTCGAGACCGATCGCGCGGTCGCGTTCGTGATGGACGACATCCTGCTGGCGAGCCTGGTGGCAGGCTCGAAGGCGCCGGATGATTACGTCGTCTCCAAGGATGCGTTTTCCAAGCCCGAGCCCTACGGCATCATGCTGCGCAAGGACGATCCAGCCTTCAAGAAGGTGGTCGATGCCGCGACCGCGGCGCTCTACACCGGCGGCGAGGGCCAGAAGATCTACGACAAGTGGTTCACCCAGAAGATCCCGCCGAAGGGTCTGAACCTGAACACGCCGATCAGCGCCGAGCTGAAGAACGAATTCGCCAAGCCGTCGGACTCGCCGGACCCGGATTCGTACAAGTAAGCACCAGGGCGTTTTCCAGCGGAAAAGGCTCCATCGACGACGTCTTCTGCCCATGCAATGGCCCGGTCATTGCATGGGCATTTGACGTTTATATCGGGTTCGATCATGGAGGGCTGCGTGGGCTGTCGTCGAATGGTCCGAAGCCATCCAGTGAGGAGAAGTTTTCATATGAGACATTGGCGCATGATCGCCTGCACGCTGGCCATCGCCGGCTGCGCCGGACAGGCCGGCGCGCAGGAATTGACCGGGACATTGAAGAACATCAAGGAAACCGGCGCCATCACGCTCGGCTACCGCGAATCCTCGACGCCGTTTTCCTATCTCGACGACGGCCAGAAGCCAGTCGGCTACGCCATGGACATCTGCTACAAGATCGTCGATGCCGTGAAAAAGGAGCTAAAGCTCGACAAGCTTGAGGTCAAGCTCAACCCGGTGAGTTCGTCGGCGCGGATTCCGCTGATGGCCAACGGCACCATCGACCTCGAATGCGGATCGACGACAAACAACGCCGACCGGCTGAAGCAGGTCGCGTTCACCAATACGCATTTCCTGACAGCCACCCGGTTCGTTTCCAAGAAGTCGAGCAAGCTCGGCTCGATCGACGATCTCAAGGGCAAGCCGGTGGCCTCCACCTCGGGCACGACCAACATCAAGCAGCTCACCGAGACCAACGCGGCGCGCAACCTCGGCATCAACATCATTCCTGCCAAGGAGCATGCCGAGTCGTTCCTGCTGGTCGAAACCGACCGCGCGGTCGCGGCCGTGCTGGACGACATCCTGCTCGCGAGCTTCGTCGCGGGATCGAAGGACCCCGACGCCTATGTGATTTCCTCTGACGCGTTCTCGAAGCCGGAGCCTTACGGCATCATGCTGCGCAAGGACGATCCGGCGTTCAAGAAGGTGGTCGATGCCGCCACGGCCGCGCTCTACACCAGCGGCGAGGGCCAGAAGGTCTACGACAAGTGGTTCCTGCAGAAGATCCCGCCCAAGGGATTGAACCTCAATGTCCCGATCGGCGCCGAGCTAAAGAACACCTTCGAAAAGCCGTCGGATTCACCGGATCCGGATTCCTACAAGTAAAGCCAACCTTCGGCCAGGGTCGTCGCAGGCCCGGCCATTTCTCGCAGGAAATGGCCGGAATTTTGCATGGACGTTATTCCGATAAACGCTAATCTCGGGGTCGCTGGCGCGCGATATCGGCGCGCTGCGCGGGGGCGAAAGTGAAGTATAACTGGAACTGGCACATCTTCTTTGAGCCGTCGCCTAACGGCACCGGCAACTATCTCGACATGCTGCTGTCGGGCCTGGTGCTGACGATCGAGACGGCGCTGCTGGCCTGGATCATCGCGCTGGTGATCGGAACGATCGTCGGCGTCATGCGCACGCTGCCGTCGAAGACCGCATCCGCGATCGGCTTCTGCTATGTCGAATTCTTCCGCAACATTCCGTTGCTGGTGCAGCTGTTCCTATGGTTCTTCGTGCTGCCGGAACTGCTGCCGCGCAGCGCCGGGCTATGGCTGAAGCAGATGCCGAACGCGCCGTTCTGGACGGCGTCGATCGGCGTCGGCCTGTTCATGTCGGTGCGCGTCGCCGAACAGCTCCGCGCCGGCATCGGCTCGCTGCCGCGCGGTCAAAAAATGGCGGCGACCGCGCTCGGATTGACGACGACGCAGGCCTATCGCTACGTGCTGCTGCCGATCGCGTTCCGCGTCATCCTGCCGCCGCTGACATCGGAGTTTCTCAGCACCATCAAGAACACATCGGTCGCCATCACCATCGGCCTGATCGAGCTGACCGGCCAGGCCCGCGCCATGCAGGAGTTTTCGTTTCAGGTGTTCGAGGCCTTCACGGCCGCAACGGTGTTGTATCTCCTCATCAACCTTGTGGTCGTGATCGGCATGCGTCTTCTCGAACGCCAGGTGGCCATCCCCGGCTACATTTCCGGGAAGTGAAGGGCGCCTGATGTTCAGCAACTTCGACTTCGACGTCATCCGCCGCTCGCTACCCTACCTGTTTCTCGACGGCATGACGTTTACCCTGACGCTGACGGCGCTTTCCGCGGTCGGCGGCCTGGTGTTCGGCACCGCGTTGGCGCTGATGCGGCTGTCCGGCTTCAAATTGCTGGGCCGTATCGCCGGCCTCTATGTCGACCTGATGCGCTCGCTGCCGCTGGTGCTGGTGATTTTCTGGTTCTACTTTCTGGTGCCCTATATCGGACAGTGGCTGACCGGCGCCTCGCGGCCGATCCGCGTCGGCGCCTTCACCTCGTCGCTCGTCACCTTCATCATGTTCGAGGCGGCGTATTTCTCCGAGATCATGCGCGCCGGCATCCAGTCGATCTCGAAGGGGCAGCCGGCGGCGGCCAGTGCGCTCGGCCTGACCTACAGCCAGTCGATGCGCTACATCGTGCTGCCGCAGGCGTTCCGCAACATGCTGCCGGTGCTGCTGACGCAGACCATCGTGCTGTTTCAGGACACCTCGCTGGTCTACGTGCTGTCGATTCCGGATTTCCTCGGCGCCGCCAGCAAGGTGGCGCAGCGCGATGGCCGGCTGGTCGAGATGTACCTGTTCGCGGCCGCCGTCTATTTCGTGATTTCCAGTCTTGCGTCCTACGGCGTCCGCCGCCTGCAGGCGCGCATTGCTATTGTTCGGTGAGAAACCCATGATCGAAATCAGCCACGTCAATAAATGGTACGGGCCGACCTTCCAGGTGTTGAAGGATTGCACCACCAGCATCGCCAAGGGCGAGGTGGTGGTGGTGTGCGGGCCGTCGGGCTCGGGCAAATCCACCCTAATCAAATGCGTCAACGCGCTGGAGCCTTTCCAGGAAGGCCAAATCGTGCTCGACGGCATAAAGGTCAACGATCCCAAGACCGACCTGCCGAAACTTCGCGCCCGCGTCGGCATGGTGTTCCAGCATTTCGAGCTGTTTCCGCATCTGCGGATCATCGATAATCTGTGCCTCGCGCAGGAGAAGGTGCTGGGCCGCTCGCACGCGGAGGCGATGGCGAAGGGCGAAAAGCTGCTCAAGCGTGTTGGTTTGACGGTGCATGCCAACAAATACCCGGCCGAACTGTCCGGCGGACAGCAGCAGCGCGTGGCTATTGCAAGGGCGTTGGCGATGGACCCGATCGCGATGCTGTTCGACGAGCCGACCTCGGCGCTCGACCCGGAAATGATCAGCGAGGTGCTCGACGTCATGGTCGACCTTGCCCGCGAAGGCATGACCATGATGGTCGTCACCCATGAGATGGGCTTTGCCCGCAAGGTGGCGCACCGCGTGATCTTCATGGACACCGGCGAGATCGTCGAGGATGCGCAAAAGGATGACTTTTTCGGCAGCCCGCGCAGCGAACGCGCGCAGCAGTTTCTGTCGAAGATCCTGTCGCATTGAGGCACCCATCTATCGCCGTCATTGCGAGCGAAGCGAAGCAATCCATGGCGCGGCATAGTTGATAGATGGATTGCTTCGTCGCCTTCGCTTCCCGCAATGACGGCGGCAGGGGTTCCTTGCTCTTCGAAAATTGCCTATAAAGTTCGCCACACCGCCTCGTACTACTTCCTGGAGAATCTGCTTTGGAACCGATAGCCTACGTCAACGGCTCGTTCGTGCCCCAGTCAGAGGCCAAGGTCTCGATCTTCGACCGTGGCTTCCTGTTCGCCGACGGGATCTACGAGGTCGCCGCCGTGCTCGACGGCAAGCTCATCGACAACGCCTCGCATCTGGCGCGGTTGGAGCGCTCGGTCGGCGAGATCGAACTGGCGCTGCCTGAAACCACTGCGCGCATCCAGGAGATCCAGCACGAGCTGGTCAAGCGCAACAACCTCGTGAACGGCATGGTCTATCTGGAGGTGACGCGCGGCGCCGACAATGGCCGCGACTTTGCTTTTCCCAAGGGCGTCAAGCCGACGCTGATCATGTTCACCTCGACCAAGGACATCATCAACGCGCCCTCGGCCAAGACCGGCATCAACGTCATCACGGTGCCCGATCTGCGCTGGGCCCGCCGCGACATCAAGAGCGTGGCGCTGCTGGCACAGGTGCTGGCCAAGCAGGCTGCGGCTGTCGCCGGTGCCGGCGAGGCCTGGATGATTGAGGACGGCAAGGTGACCGAGGGCGGTTCGTCGTCCTGTTTCATCCTGACCCAGGACGACGTCATCGTGACCCGGCAGAACGGCAGCGAAATCCTGCCCGGCTGCACCCGCAAGGCCGTGGTCGCGCTCGCCGAAGAGCGCCAGCTGCGCATCGAGGAACGCGCCTTTTCGGTCGAGGAAGCGCTGGCCGCCAAGGAAGCCTTCATCACCAGCGCGACCGTGTTCGTGCAGGCCGTGGTGTCGATCGACGGCAAGAAGGTCACCGATGGCAAGCCCGGCCCGATGACCAATCGCCTGCGCGAGATCTATGTCGAGTTCGCCAAGGCTACGGCGGTATAGCCGTGCTTAGCTCTCATTGCCGTCGTCCGGCTCGACCGGACGACCCGGTACTCCAGAGACGTCAGCGTCTTAGCCGAGAGGCTGCGGCGTACTTGATGCCCCGCTTGAAGCGGGGCACGACAGCAAGCCCAGGCCGTCAGCGCAATAATCACCATCTGGATCGGTGCCATCCTGGCAAACCGGTTACGGCCTCGCCTTTCCGCTGTTCAGCGCTGCGATGATATTCTCAGTCGTTACCGTGTCCCCGGCTTCCGCCGCATCTCACGTGAAGCGGCTTGACGCGATGCGGCCGCAGGCACAGGCATCTTCCTCACGCCTGACGTATTCATCATCTGGCTGCAATCGGCCGTCTGCGATTATGCATGGCCGGCTTTGGTCAAGTTCGCTATCGTCCTCGGTGGCACGCTCGCACTGAGATGGGCGGTTACGGCGCTGTTGCGAAAATTCCAATCGTGGCGCGGACGATTTGAGGGTGAGGAAATGCAGGCCTGCGGTACGACAAGAACAAGAACGATTCCCGCGCTGTTGCTTCTGGCGGCGTGCTTCCTGATTCCAGGCGCGCCTTCGCGTGCGGCCTATCCGGACCGTGTCATCAAGATCGTGGTGCCGTTCGCGCCGGGCGGCGGCACCGATGTTGTGGCGCGAACGCTGGCGCAGGAGATGGCGAAAGAACTCGGCGCATCCGTCATCATCGAGAACAAGCCGGGGGCCGGGACCATTCTCGGCACACAACTGGTCGCGGCCAGCCCACCCGACGGCTATACGCTGCTGATGGGGACGTTCGCCAACGCGGTCAACCCCAGCTTGAATCCAAAACTGCCTTACGACGCGCACAAGGGTTTTGCGGCGGTCGCGCTGTTGGCGCGCTCGTTCAACATCGTCGTGGTCAATCCGGCTTCGCCGCTGAAGTCGATCGCCGACCTGATCGCCGCGGCCAAGGCCGCGCCGGGCAAGCTGAGCTATGGCACCTACGGCACCGGCACGTCGGCGCATCTGGCCGGTGAGTTGTTCAAGCATATGGCCGGAGTCAATCTCACGACGGTGCCTTATCGGGGCGCCGCGCCTGCGATCACCGACCTGATGGGCGGCCAGATCGACGTGATCTTCACCACCGTCGCCAGCGCCGCGTCACTGGTCGAGGCGGGCCAGTTGCGCGCCATCGCCGTGACCTCGGCCGAACGCTCGCCGGCTTTCCCGCAGCTTCCGACCGTGTCGGAAGCCGGCGTTCCCGGCTACGCCGCCGAAGCCTGGTACGGCCTCTATGCGCCGGCGAAAACGCCGCCCGAGATCATCGACCGTCTCAACAAGTCGGCCGCGAAGGCCATCCAGGCCGAGTCCTTCAAGAAGCTCGGCACCAACGAAGGCCTCGTCATGGTGGCGGAGCCGCCCGAGGCGCTCGACCGCTATTTCGCCACCGAGGAAACGCGCTGGCGCAAGGTGATCGAGGACGCCGGCATCAAGGCCGAGTAGGGCGGATAGCATTTCCTCACCCTGAGGAGGCCGCGCAGCGGCCGTCTCGAAGGGTGAGGCCACCGGTCGGGCCACATCCTTCGAGACGCGCGTTCCGCGCGCCTCAGGATGAAGTCAAAATTGCTTCAAACCTTCTCTTTCACAAACCGGTTCCGCAACGTCCCGATCCCGGTGATGTCGATCTCGACGACGTCGCCGTCCTTCAGATCGGGCGAGGCACCGTCGGTGCCCATCCAGATCACGTCGCCCGGCGACAGCGTAAAATACTTCGATAGCTCCACCAGGAACGGCACGACGCCAAAGATCATGTCGTTGGTGTGGAAGCGCCCGGTCTCCTTGCCGTTGACGCGGATCACGGTCTCCATCTTGGCGAGGTCGGCCGATGTTTCGATCCACGGCCCCATCGGCTTGAACGTGTCGGCGTTCTTGGAGCGCCACAGGCTGCGGTCGGCCTTCTGCCAGGTGCGTTCGCTGACGTCGTTGACGATGGTGTAGCCGAACACGCAATCCATCGCGTTGGCTTCGGTCAGGTGTTTTGCCTTCTTGCCGATGACGACGACGAGTTCGCCCTCATAGTGGATCTTCTCGGTCGCGCTTGCCGGGATCACGACATCCTCGTCATGCGCGAGCAGCGCGTTCTGCGCGCGATAGCCGATCTCGGGCCGGTCCGGCACGTTCGGCACCGTGCCGGCCTTGTCGGCGGCTTCCTTGAGGTGCTTGAGGTAGTTGAGGCCCACGCAATAGAAGGTGCGCGGGATCAGCGGCAGTTCGATCTTGACGGCCTTCAGCGCATGCGACTGCGATCCGCGCTGCCATTCGCCGAAGGGATCGCCGTTGACGGCGATCACCTTGTCGCCCTCGACGATGCCCCAGGATGTCTTGCCGCCGGCGGTGAATTGGAGCCAACGCATGGAGTGTCCTTTTCTTATCGCTATTCGGCCGCGGCCCGCGGCGTGGATTTCCAGGCGCCGGCGCTGGGCCGCGCCAGGCCAAGATTTTCGCGCAGCGTCTTGCCGGCATAGTCCTTGTGGAACAGGCCGCGGCGCTGCAATTCCGGCACGACCTGCTTGACTAAATCGTCGTA
>CADEDX010000083.1 GCA_902826195.1 uncultured Bradyrhizobium sp.
GACGATGATGGAAAACTGACTGCGGTTCACGTCGTCTCTCTTCTCGACCACAGCAGCGCCAGCGGTCCGAGCAGGATGCCTGCCGCCAGCACCGAAAACGCCGCCATCCAGGCCGCTGAACTTTGTGGGCCGCCCGCCGCGTCGAGCGCGATACCCACCGCCCACGCGCCGAGCGCGGACAGGCTGAACCCGACGGTGGAGTGCATCGCCATGGTCGCGCCGCGGAAAGCGGGATCGGCGGACATCGACATGCCCGAGGTCAAGGCGCCGGAATCGGCGGGGACCGTGATGGCATATACCAGCAGCAAGGGCAGCAGCAGCCAGGGCGACTGGTCGGCGAACAGGCCGATCAGAAGCGCCACAGCGGCGGACGTGAACATGACGGTCGAGATCGCGCGGTGGCGGCCGAACCGGAGCGCGAGTTCATTGCCGAGAATGCTCGCGGGCATCGCCAGCATCGAGAACACCACGCTTACAACGATCGGCGTCAGGATCGAGGCGTTCGAATTCCTGGCGGCGACGAACGTCCAGAACGCCACGATCCAGGTCCTGACGCCGTACAATTCGAAGCAATGCGCGCCGTAACCGAGAACGAATCCCATCGCTTTACGGTTCTGGAACACCGGCGCGAAATTCAGCAGGCGCCCCGCCGCCGGCTTCGGTTCGACCGGCCGCAACAGCACGCAGACGGTGAGCATGACCAGTGGCCCGACGGCGGTAACGAAGAACGCGCTGCGCCAGCCCCAGGCCTCTGCGACGAGTTGGGAAACGAGGAACGACACGCCGACCCCGAACGAAAAGCTCGACGTGTACAGCGTGATGGCGCGGGATGAATCGCCCGGCGCAAGCCGATCCGTCAGTGCCTTGAGGCCCGGCATGTAGGCGCCGGCAAAGCCCGCGCCGGCGATTGCGTTGAAGAGCGCGCCCGACCACAGGCCGGTGGCGAGCAGACCGAACAGCAGGGTGCCCAGCGCGCTGACCGCGGAGCCCGCGATCAGGATCTTGCGCGCGTCGATGCGATCGGTCAGCGTCGCCAGTACGGGCACGGTCAGCATGTAACCTGCGGCGCCCGAGCCTGCCAGAAGGCCGGCCTGCGCGCCGCTCAGATGCCATTCTGGAATCAGGAATGCCGCGAGAATGGAAGGCACGACGACGTGCGGAAGCAGGCTGCCGAGCTGCCCCACGCACATCGCGACTATGACGGATCGGCCTTCCAGCGAGATTGCGCTCACTCCCGGTTTATCAGGACGCGCAACCGCATCCCGTCTTGCCCTGTTGTTTTGCTTTCTCGTCCGCGACGCAGCACGCGTCAACATCCGATATTGCAGGTCCGCCGCAGCAATTGCTGGCATCTGCGGCGACTCCCAGGCTGCAGACGCCGGTCTCAGGCAACACCAGTTCGACTCGCTCCGCCGCGTCGCGATCGCCGGCGATGTCGGCGGCGATCGAGCGCACCTGCTCGTATCCCGTGAGCATCAGGAAGGTCGGCGCGCGACCGTAGGATTTCATGCCGGCGAAATAGAAGCCGGGCTCATCCTGCGCCAGTTCGCGCGCGCCGTGCGGCCGCACCGTGCCGCAGCTATGTTCGTTGGGATCGATCAAGGGCGCCAGCGCGACCGGACACTCGATCGCCGGATCGAGCCGGATGCGCAACTCGCGCACAAAGTCCAGATCCGGGCGGAAGCCGGTCGCGACGATGAGTTCGTCGACGACGATGCGGCGCGCCGGGCAGGCTGCGAGCGCGCCGACGACGAGGCGGGGGCCGTCGGTAGCGAGATGCGAAACCCGGAATTCGCTCTCGACTTCGATGCGGCCCGCCGTCACCAGCGCGGCGAAGGCAGCGCCGAGTTCGCCGCGGGCAGCCAGCTTGTCGTTGGCGCCGCCGCCAAATGCCTTGGCGGGATCGTTGCCGCGCAACAGCCAGATGGGCCGGGTCCCCGGCGCCTCGAGCGCCAGCCTTGCGAGGTCGTTCAGCGTGCCGATCGCGGAGTGGCCTGCGCCGAGCACGGCGACGGTCTTGCCGGCGTAGCGCGCGCGCTCCTTGCCCAGCACGTCGGGCATGCCGTAGGCGATCCGGTCCGCAACCTCTCCCTCGCCGATGGCAGGCAGGCCGTTGGCGCCCGCGGGATTAGGCGAATGCCAGGTGCCGGAGACGTCGATGACCGCGTCGGCCTTCACAACCTTCGGCCCTTGCCCGTTCTGGTAACGGATTTCGAAGGGCGCCTTGTCCCGGCCCCTGCTCTTCATCTTGTCGAAGCCGATGCGGCTGATGCCGGTGACGCGGCTCGACGTCTGGATGTGCGGCTTGAGCGCGGCATGGTTGGCCAGCGGTTCGAGGTAGCGCTCGACGACTTCAGCGCCGGTCGGATAGTGGTCCGGCGCCGGCGAATTCCAGCCCGTCGACGCCAGCAGCCGCGCCGCCGCCTTGTCGACGTTGTATTCCCAGGGCGAGAACAGCTGCACGTGGCCCCATTGCCGCATGGCATGGCCGACCTGGTTGCCGACTTCCAGCACGATCGGCTGCAGGCCGCGCTCCACTGCGTGGGCAGCGGCGGCAAGGCCCACGGGGCCGGCTCCGATAATCGCGACGGTCTTGGCTTCGCTCATAATGTTCTCCCATCATACCAGAAGTATCGAAATAGATATTAAAGCGACACGTCCGACTAGGCCGCGGACTTGGCAGAACCTTTGGCTTCAGCAGTCTCTGCGCTCTCCGCGCAGCATTCGGCGGCGAGAAAGCCCAGCAGCTCCCGCATCACTTGGTAGTTGGCGTGGCAGATCAGCGTGGTCGCATCGCGCTCCTGGGTCACGAGGCCGACCACCACCAGGCTCTTGATGTGATGGGACAGCGTGGAGGGGGCGATCTTCAGCTTTTCCTGCAGGCGCCCGACCGCAAGCCCGGCGCCACCGGCGCGGATCAGCGCGCGGTAGATCTTGAGCCGCGTCGGATTGCCCAGCGCTTCGAGGTGCGTGGCAGCGTCGTCGAGTTTCATGACGATGACATATCATACATTCAGCGGAGCCGTCAACGGTATTTCTAGAATAATGGAAATACGAGGGGGAGGCCGGCGTCTTGCGATGCGCCGGATCAAACCGGCGCCGGCCTTGCCCTCGACAGATCTGCGTTCTGCGGCAGCAGGAACGTGATCAGCGAGCACAACAGCAACATCGCCACGGAGCCGATCAGGCAGCCCGTGATGCCCGCGACCTGATACAGCACGCCGGAAAGCGTAATGCCGAGAAGGCGGCCGACCGCATTGGCGGCGTAGTAAAAGCCGACATCTTCTGCGGCCTTTTCCGATCCGGCGTAGGCCAGAATGAGGTACGAATGCAGGGACGAGTTGACGGCGAAGGGCAGTCCGAAAAGCGCCAGCCCGACCACCAGGACGATATCAGGACGTCCGACGTCGGTTGAGTTCGTGATCACGGCCAAGGCGATGGGCACGGCCGCAAGCAGCGCCGCCCAGATTCGTGCCGCCGGCACCTCACGGCTCAGGCCGTCCGTGCTGCGGCTTACAAGCGAGGGCGCGACCGCCTGCACGCCGCCATAGGCAATGGTCCAGGCGGCCAGGAAAGCGCCGACCTCAAGGAACTTCCATCCGTAGGCGTAGAGAAAGACTGGCAAGCCAACGACAAACCAGACGTCCCTGGCCCCGAACATGAAGATGCGCGCGGCCGCCAGAAGGTTCACGCCGCGCGACTTGCCGAACAGCTCACGAATGGTTTTCGACGATTTCGCCTTGCCAAGCTGCGCCGGCAGCAGCAACAGCCCTGCGACAAAGACCACGCCGAGCAGTGCGGCCATCAGCCATAGCGCGGGGGCAAAGCCTGCGACATCGAGCAGAAGGCCGCCCAGGAAGAACCCGATGCCCTTCATCGCGTTCTTCGAGCCGGTGAACCAGGCGACCCACCGGAACAGTTGCCCACTGCCTTCCGCTGCGGTTGCCTTGATCGCCGATTTCGATGCGGTCTTGGTCAGATCCTTGGCGACGCCCGCCACGCCCTGGGCGATAACGACCCATGCGACCGACGCCGCTGCGCCCCATCCCGGATCGAGCGCCGACAACATCAGCAGGCCGGCAATCTGGAGCACCTGTCCGACCGCCAGCATGCGGGGAATGCCAAAGCGCGACGCGAAGTAGCCGCCGGCGAGGTTGGCGCCGATCCCTGCCGCTTCATAGAGCACGAAAAGAAACGCCAGGGTGAATGGGGTGTAGCCCAGCCGGAAAAAATGAAACAGCACCAGCATGCGCAATGCGCCATCGACTAGCGTGAAGCCCCAATAGGATGCGGTCACAATGAGGTAGTTTCGGACCATGGCTTACACGCCCGAACGTTGAACAATGTTGGCAAGGTCGACCATCCGGCAGGCGTAGCCGACCTCGTTGTCGTACCAGGCATAGACCTTCAGCAGCGTTTTATCGGTCACCATCGTGCTCAAGGCATCGACAATAGAGCTGCGCGGATCGTTGTTGTAGTCGGCCGAGACGAGGGGCCTGGTCTCCAGACCCAGGATACCGGCCAGAACGCTTTCGGAAGCCGACTTGAACAGCTGATTGACCTCCTCGACCGTTGTCGGGCGCTTCAACTCGAAGACACAGTCGGTCAGGCTGGCGTTCAGGACGGGAATCCGCACGGCGTGCCCGTTCAGCTTGCCCTTGAGTTCTGGATAGATCAATGAAATCGCTGTGGCGCTGCCCGTGGTCGTCGGTTGCATCGAAAGCATCGCGGATCTTGCGCGGCGGAGATCCTTATGCGGCGCATCCACGACGACGTTGGTGTTGGTCGGATCATGGATCGTCGTGATCTGTCCGTGCCGGATACCGATCGACTCGTGAATGATCTTGACGACGGGCGCCAGGCAGTTGGTGGTGCAGGATGCCGCCGTCAGCAGCCGATGCCGGGCGGGATCGTAGAGATGGTCATTGACGCCGACGACGATGTTGAGCGCCGCCTCGTCCTTGACGGGAGCGGCGACGATCACCCGTTTGACGCCGCGGTCGAAATAGGCCTGAAGCTGGTCGGGCTTGAGAAACTTTCCGGTGCACTCCAGCACGATATCGCAGCCAAGATCGCCCCAGGCGACGTCGCCCGGAGCGGCCTTTTCGCTGAAGCTGACGCGCTGCTTGCCAATCGTGAGGGCAGTGTCGGAATCGACCGCGACCGATGTGTGCCAGCGCCCGTGGATGCTGTCGAATTCGAGCAGATGCGCGGTCGCCGCGATGCCGCCTTTCAACTCGTTGATATGGACGACGTCCAGCCGGTTCTCGGCGCGCGGATCGCTTGCTGGACGGTGTATGCCGCCGAGCGCAGCGCGCAGCGCGAGCCTGCCGATGCGGCCCATGCCATTGATGCCAACTTTCATCGAGAACTTCCTTAAGGGGATACGCGGGTCGTATCGCCGATTTCGTCGAGGCGGGCCTTGATCGCCATGCGGTCCAGCGCGTCGAACGGGAGGCTGGTGAAGATTTCGATCCGGCGGCGGATCATGGCATAGAGTTCATTCAGGAGCGTGGTGCGCTCGGTCGGCGACCCCGTGAACTGCGCCGGATCGGGGAGGGGCCAGGCGCCGGTGACGAACTGGTTGCCAAAATCCGGGCAAAACTGATTGTTCGGGGCGTCGCAGAGCGCGATGATGAAGTCCATTCGGGGAGCGTCCGGTCCCCTGAATTCATCCCACGACTTCGAATGCAGGTGTGACACGTCGTGCCCGAGGGCCTTCAAGCGCTCGATGACCTCGGGAACCGGTTCTGCGGCTGGCTCCGATCCGGCGGAATAGGCGCGGAAGCGGCCACGGCCGAACTTCTCTAGCAGCGCTTCGGCGATGATCGAGCGAGCCGAATTTTTGGTGCACAGAAAAAGGACGTTGAACGCGGGTGTCATGAACTTCCCCGTCGCTTCGGATGGCAGATCGAAGGCATCACCGCATAGCTCCGGACGGCCGTTGCAGCAGTCGTGCGAGAGAAATTCGAGCAGACCCCTGAATCCGTCGATATCTGCCCGGTAGTTCATCAAGCGGCCGTCCTTCTCGGCCGAGATCAGGCCAGCTCGGCTCAAAATGCTGAGGTGCGATGACATCGTATTGTGCGGCACCTCGCACAGTCGGGCGATCTCACCGGCGGGGAGGCTTCCCGGGTACGCCGCCAGCAGGTGGCGTACCGCGGCAAGCCGTGTCGGTTGCGCAAGCGATCCAAAGCCTTCGAGGGCGCTGGCTTCGCGACTGGTGGTTTCCATTTGCCGTCTCGCGGTCGAATTATGTCGATATTTATCGACGAGTTAGATGACGTCAGGATGACGATAGGAGATTATGAGAGGAAATTCGGGCATTTTATTCGCAATTATCATGTCGATATGTCGATTAATCAAGACATATTTTCTTGCGGGCCCGCCAAGCCTGCCATATCGAGAGGTCATCGCGCGGTCACGGCTGTGCGGAATAGCCTGTAGATCGCTCCCAAGCCGCACCCGGATGTCATCGCCATGAACTTCTTCGAACGTTATCTCTCGCTCTGGGTGGCACTCTGCATTGTCGCCGGGGTAGTGCTCGGACATCTCTTGCCTGGTCCGTTTGCGGCGATCGCGGGTGCCGAAATCGCGCGGGTCAACCTGCCGGTGGCCGGGCTGGTCTGGCTGATGATCATCCCGATGCTGCTGAAGATCGATTTCGGTGCGCTCGGCGAGGTGCGCGGGCACTGGCGCGGTGTCGGCGTCACGCTATTCATCAACTGGGCGGTAAAGCCGTTCTCGATGGCGTTGCTGGGTTCGATATTCATCGGCCATCTGTTCGCACCATCGCTGCCGGCGGCGCAAATTCCGTCCTATATCGCGGGCCTCATTCTGCTGGCGGCGGCGCCATGTACAGCGATGGTTTTCGTGTGGTCGAGCCTGTGCGAGGGCGAACCGCATTATACGCTGAGCCAGGTCGCGCTGAACGACGTCATCATGGTGTTTGCGTTCGCGCCGCTGGTGGGCCTCTTGCTGGGCGTGGCGTCGATCACCGTGCCGTGGGCGACACTGCTGATGTCGGTCGTGCTGTACATCGTCGTTCCCGTGATCGTCGCGCAGCTATGGCGCCGCGCGCTGCTGGGCAACGGGCCAGCTGCGTTGCAGCGAACCCTGAATGCGCTGCAGCCGGTTTCGCTGGTGGCATTGCTGACGACGCTGGTCATGCTGTTCGGGTTCCAGGGCGAGCAGATCGTCGCGCAGCCGCTCGTGATCGTGCTGCTTACCGTCCCGATCCTGATCCAGGTCTATCTCAATGCGGGGCTTGCCTACTGGCTGAGCCGGCGTTTCGGCGTGGCCTGGTGCGTTGCCGCGCCGGCGGCGTTGATCGGCGCCAGCAACTTTTTCGAACTGGCCGTTGCCGCGGCCATCAGCCTGTTCGGCCTTAACTCCGGAGCCGCGCTGGCTACCGTAGTAGGCGTACTGGTCGAGGTGCCGGTGATGCTGTCGGTGGTCCATCTGGTGAAGGCGTCGCGCGGCTGGTACGAGTCCGGCGCCACGGCATCCGCTACGGTCAAGGAGACCGCCCGGCCATGACCATTACGATTTATTGCAACCCCGGCCCATCGTGGTGACACCTCAGGGCGTGCGGCTGTGCCGGCAGTCGGAACGGGTGCTCGACCTGCTCGACAACCCCGTCCAGTCCTTCGTCAAGGAGGACGGTGAGGCGGTGGCGCGCACCAAGGGCTGAGGCGCGCGAGGCTTTCACCCGTCACGATTGCGCGGCATAATCGGCGCATGGAACTTACGCCACGCTTGCGTCTGATGAACTGGCTGGTCAGCCAGGGACTCACCGGCCTGCCCGAGAACGATCTGATCCGCGGCTTCTGCGAACGCTGCCGCGCCGAAGGCCTGCACGTGTCGCGCGGCATGGTCTTCATCGACACGCTGCACCCGATCTTCGAGGGCCGCGGTTTCCGCTGGAACGACGCCGAGACCAATGAAAGCGACGTGTTCGAATACGGCTCGACCAATGAGGGCGAGGCCGCGGAGGCGTGGCGCAGTTCGATCTTCTACCACATGCTGGAAAACGGCCACGAGGAATTGCCGGTCGATCTTGCCAAAGGCGTCGCCAATTTCAAGTTCATGAGCGACCTCGCCGGGAAGGGCCACAAGCATGCGGTGGCCTATGTGCATCGGTTCGGCGAGGCCGGCACCATGGGGCAGATGGACTGCGTCTATTCCTACTGGGTGACCCGGCGCGACGACGGCTTTGGTTCGGAGGGCATGGAAGCGCTGCGCGACCTCGTGCCGGTGCTGGGGCTGGCGATCAAGACCGCGGCGCAGGCTGATATCGCCAAGACGCTGGGACGCGTCTATCTAGGGCGCGACGCCGCCGAACAGGTGTTGCGCGGAAGAATCGCGCGTGGCGTCACCGAGCGCATCAACACCGTGCTGTGGTTCTCTGATTTGCGCGGCTCGACCGCCATCAGCGAAAGCATCGATCCCGGCGAGATCATTCCGTTCCTCAACGATTATGCCCAGGCCGCGATCGACGCCATCCATGACGCCGGCGGCGAGGTGCTGAAGCTGATCGGCGACGGTGTGCTGGCGATGTTCACCCATGAAAATCTGGCAGCGGCAAAACGCGCCGCGCTGCGCGCCGAGCATCGCTTCCGCCGCAACATGAAGGCGCTCACCGCCCGCCGCGTCGGCGAACGCCGTCCGGTGACGACGGCCCATGTCGGCTTGCATGTCGGCGAGGTGTTTTACGGCAATATCGGCAGCGACGACCGGCTCGACTTCACGGTGGTGGGACCGGCCGTCAACGAGGTCAGCCGCATCGCCTCGATGTGCCGCTCGGTCGACCGGGAGTTGCTGATGTCCTCGGCGTTCCGCTCAGGCCTCGACGCGGCGGGGCGGAACTATCTGGTCTCCACCGGCCGCTATGCGCTGCGCGGCATCGGCCGGGCGCAGGACCTTTATACGCTCGATCCTGATATCGTTGCGGACGAGGTCGTGGCGGGGAAGTACGAGCGGTATCTGGCAGGCTAGACCCCAACGCGCCTTCCGTGCCACCGGCGGCATTGATTCACGTCAAGGCACGCGTTTTCCGGGCTGGCCTAATTGAGCTTTGAAGGTAGAGCCACATGTCCACGACCGAAATCGCGAAACGTCATTTCACAGCCGCCATCGCTGAGGCAGAAGCCAGCGGGCAGGGCGTCGACAGCGTCTGCCGCGCGATGCTCAGCCTCGTCGTCGCCAAATACCTCGAGAGCCGGAGCGTCGCCGACGTTCAGTCGGAGCTTCGCTTCGTCGCCGACAATTGCGATCCCGACACCGACTTCATGTTCATGCGACCCTAGCGCGCTTTGGCGCGCAGCGTGTAAAGGCCCACGGCCACCAGCGAGAACACCGTCAGCACCACGCCGAGCGCGAACAGCGCTTCCTGCGAGATCGTGGCGGCGAGCCAGACGCCGATGGCGGCCATCATCATCTGCCAGAAGCCGACCAGGGCGGACGCCGCGCCCGCTCTGTCGCCGAACGGGGAGAGAGCCTGCGCCGTTCCCAGCGGATTGACGATGCCCATGCCGAGCAGAAACACGCTCAACGCACCCAGATAGGAAAGGAAAGTGGGGCTGTAGAACGACACCAGCAGCATCGCGACGCTGCCGGTTGCGGCGGCCCGCAGCCCGCCCCGGATCGCGCGATCGAGTCCGTAGCGCGGGGCCAGCCTCGTTGCGAGCATGCCGGCGGCGAACACGATCAGGACGGTGCCGGCGAAGAACAAGCCCAGCTGGATCGGCGTGAAGTGCATCGCCTCGATCAATATCCGTGGCGCGGCCGAGAACACCGAGAACAGCCCGCCCATGATCAGGCTGACGGTGGCGGCCGGCACCACGAAGCGGCGGTCGGCGATCAGGCCAACGTAATTCCTGGCAATAGCGAGCGGGTCCAGCGGAGTCCGCGTCGCGTGGTGGGTCTCGCCGAACACGGCGGCATAGGCGACGGCGCCGAGCGCCGCAAAGGCGGCGACCAGCACGAATTCGGAGCGCCAGCCAAAGGCATGGTCGAGCGCGCCGCCGAGCAACGGCGAGAAACCGGGGGCTGCCGCCATCGCGATCATGATCAGCGCCATGGCACGGGCGAGCGCCGCCCCGGAAAACAAGTCGCGGGCGATCGCGCGGGACAGCACGGACGTGGCGCAGGCTCCCGCCGCCTGGATGACGCGGCCGATCAGCAGGCCGGTCAGGTCGGTCGCCAGCGCGCACCAGACGCTGCCGGCAAAGAACACGGCGAATCCGATCAGGACGGGCCAGCGGCGGCCATAACGGTCCGAGATCGGCCCGACCGCGAGCTGGCCGATGGCGAACACGGCGAGAAAGACCGTAATCGCGGAAGTGACCGCTGCGCTGGTGACGTTCAGCGACGCCGCCATCTGCGGCAACGACGGCAGCAGGATATTGGTGGCGAGCGTACCGGTGGCGGCGAGGCCGGCCAGGACGGCGATCTGCAGGACGGTGGACGACGCTCCCGGATGGGGGCTTGCATCGATCGCTAAGGTCTGGTCGGTCACGGCGGCCTCCGATCTATTGATATTATGATCGTCATATAAAGCGAAAGTGCCGATGGTCCAAGCTGAATTCGGTGCGGGCGGCCCGCCGCCCGCGACTGGCGGGATGGCATAGACTTTGCCTGCAAAAAGGGCAGCCGCACCGTCAAGGAGACGCCGTCATGTCCGCTCCACTCAGCCTGAACCGCCGGAACTTCCTGCGAACGAGCTTGACCGGCGCTTCAGCAGCGGCGTTCGGCGTGGATCCGGCCGGGGCGCAGGGACGTTCGGAGACGCTGCTGGTGATTCAGGAACTTGGCCCGAATTCGCTTGATATGCAGGGTGTTGGTTCAAACCAGACGGTCAACGGCTTGTCCTGGAATTGCTACGACCGGCTGCTTTCCTACGCCGCCAAGACGCTGCCGGACGGAACGCTGTCCTACGACCGCGAGAAGCTTGCCCCCGAACTCGCCGAGAGCTGGGAGGTCGCCGCGGACGGCATGTCCTGCACTTTCAAGCTGCGCAAGGGCGCGACATTCCACGACGGCAGCCCGGTCACGGCAAAGGACGTCAAATGGTCGTTCGACAGGGCCGTCAAGGTCGGAGGCTTCCCGACATTCCAGATGTCGGCTGGCTCGCTGGAAAAACCCGAGCAGTTCGTCGTCGACGACGATCACACCTTTCGCATCGATTACGTTCGCAAGGACAAGATGCTGCTGTTCAATGTGGCCGTCGTCGTTCCGTTCATCATCAATTCGGAACTCGCAAAGAAGAACGCCACGCCCGAGGACCCATGGGCGATGGCCTGGCTGAAGAACAACGAGGCTGGTGGCGGCGCCTACCGGATCGAAAGCTGGAAGCCCGGGATCGAAACCATCTTCACCCGCTTCGACGGTTGGACCAGCGGGCCGCTGCCGAAGCTCAAGCGCATCATCGCGCGCGACATCCCCTCGGGCGGTACGCGGCGCGCGATGCTGGAGCGGGGCGACGCCGATCTTTCCAGCGGCTTCGCGCCGCGCGACTTCGATCAGATCATGAAGGAAGGCAAGATCAAGGTGTCGGGCGTCCCGATTCCGAACGCTTTGTGGTATCTCGCGCTGAACACCGCCAAGCCGCCATTCGACAGCGCCAAACTGCGCCAGGCGCTGGCATGGGCGATGCCCTACGAGCAGATCCAGAATGGGGCCTTCTTTAATCGCGCCGCGCCGATGTATGGCGGGCCCGCTGAAGTATCAAAGGCAGTCTGGCCGCAGCCGTTCCCTTACGTGACGGATATTGACAAGGCCAAGGCGCTGATGAAGGAGGCCGGTCTCGAAGGCGGTTTCGAAACGACATTGTCACTGGACACCGGCACCGCCACCGTCGGCGAACCAACCATAGTGCTGATCCAGGAGAACCTCGCCAAGATCGGCATCAAGACGCAGATCAACAAGATTCCCGGCGCCAATTGGCGGACCATGCTGAACAAGAAGGAATTGCCGCTGGTGCTCAATCGCTTCAGCGGTTGGCTGGACTATCCGGAGTATTATTTCTACTGGAATTTCCATGGCAACAATTCGATCTTCAACATCTCGTCGTACCAGAACAAGGACATGGATGCGCTGATTGACAAAGCGCGCTTCACGGAAGACCCGGCCGAATATGAAGCTGCCGTGAAGGCGTTCATTGGGCTCTGCATTCGCGACCTGCCGGTGATTCCGCTCAACCAGCCGATCCATGACGTCGCGATGCAGAAGAACATCAGCGGATACGAGTTCTGGTTTCACCGCGAGCCCGACTTCCGCCAATTCGCGAAGGGCTGATCTCCGCTCAGCACGCCCGCAGTGCGCTTGGTGGCTCGCCCACTATGTCCGGCTGTCGCGCCAGCGCGACGGCGGGCGAGACCCAGATCACCATCGCCTGCGCGCCAAAGATCGCGGCTGCCAGATAGAGGCACGCTTCCGCGCCATAAAACCCGCCGACCACGGCACCGAGCGCGGAGCCGAGCGGGCGGGCGCCGTAGCTCATGATGTTGATCGCGGAGACGCGGCCCAGGAGCGACGGCGGCGTCACCGATTGCCGTAGCGTCGTGGTCGAGATCACCCACAGGATCGGGCCGGCGCCGAGCAAGAAGAAACTGAGCGACGCGAGCCAGGGGCTTGGCGCGATCGTCGTCAGCGCCATCACGAGTGCGGCGGCGAAGCCGGTGACGGGGCCGAGCCCGATCACGGTACCGAAAGCGAGCCGCTGCATCACCCGCGTCGCCGCCAGCGCGCCGACCACCATGCCGACGCCATACATGCCTAGCGTGACGCCGACACCGGTCGCCGACAGTCCGAGATGGCGCACAGCATAGGGTACGAACACGGCGAGCAGCAGGAAGGAGGCCGTATTGAAGATGAACTGCGTGATGAACACCGGCCGCAGCAGCGGATGGTGCTGCACGAAGGCGGCGCCTTCCTTGATCTCCTGCAGCGGATGGCGGCGCGGGGCGGGCGCGCGCGCCGGTTCATGGATGCCCGACAGCAGCACGACGGCGGTGACGGACAGCGCCGCGGCAAAGCCGAAGGCGGGCGCGGCGCCGACCCATCCGACCAGTACGCCGCCGAGCGCCGGGCCGCTGGCGAACGCGATGGTGCGCGCCAGTTCAATCCGTGCGTTGGCAGCTGGCAGTTGTTGCGGCGTCACCAGCGACGGTACCAGCGCGGGCGCGGCGACGCTGTAGGCCACCGTTCCACATACCGCGACGAAGCCGAGCAGCGAGAGCAGCGGCAGCGTGATCTGGCCCAGCCAGATCAGCAGCAAGATTCCGGCGAGCGTCGCGGCGCGCAGCGCTTCCGAGCCCGCCATCAGCCAGCGTCGCGAGATGCGGTCGGCCAGCAGGCCCGCGGGGATCGCGAACAGGATGAAGGGCAGCGTCAGCGCGGTCTGCAGCAGCCCGGTCTGGCCTTCGCCGACGCCGAGCAGCAGCACGGCGACGATGGGGGCGGCCGCCAACGCGATCTGTTCCGCCGATTGCGCGGCGAGGTTGGACCAGGCCAGGCGGTTGAAGGTGGCGGGCAGGCGAGGCGTATCGGCGGCGGACATGTCGGCATTCCCTGGATTCGATTCTGTCCTCACTGTCTGATGTGAGGACGATCGAGCCCACCCGTTTCCCGACAAACGACGGCGCACGTTCGCTCAGTTTTCGTCATGGCCGGGCTTGCTTGCCCGGCGAAGCCTTGGCGCAGACGGGTCCCGGCCATCCAAGTCTTTCCTGGCAGTGGCGCCAAAGACGTGGATGCCCGGCACGAGGCCGGGCAAGACGACGCGTTGGCATGAGCGTCTATATTCTAGGGTTCCGTTGGCCGATCAGGTCTTCGGCCCAAGCGTCGCCTTGCCCATTCCGGAGATCGTCGCGGGCGGCATCACCGGTTCGTCTGCGTCGTCGATCTCTTCAATCGCAGGCGGCGCGGTCGGACCGGCCAGCTGCTGCGCAGCCAGCGCATTGGTCAGGGTTGTCAGCGCGTCGGGGCCGGCGGCAAAGCCGCCTTCGGCCAAAATCTTGTCAATGATCGGCTTGAACGCGGAGACCGACAGCAGCTGCGCGGCGAGGCCGTCGCCGAGACCAATGCCGTTGCCATGGCCGTTCATGGCGCCGTTGCCGCCGCCGCGGCCGAGCATGCCGCCGGTATCGAAGATCCGGATGTCCGAAATCTTCTCGATCGGCTTGACCGCCTCGGCCAGCGCATTCGGGATGATGTTGATGCGCGCCAGTGTCAAATCGTAATCGACCATCTCCTGCGACAGCTTGTTGCGCGCTTCCGCCTTCAGCGCCGCGACTTCCGCCTCGGCCTGGCCGAGCGATTTGACGCCGGCGGCGCGCGTCGTGGCGGCCTCGGCGTCGGCCTTGGCCAGCATGGTGATGGCTTCCGCCTTGTTGGTGGCGGCCTGGTTCTCGGCTTCCGCCATCACGGTGATCGGCATCGCCTCGGTTTCGGCGGCTTTTCGCGCCGCGATCACGTTGATGATCTTGTCGCGCTCGGCGATTTCGACGGCCTTCGCGGTGGTGACCTTTTCCTCGGCCGCAATCGCCAGCGCCCGCGCGGTCTCGGCAACGGTCTGTGCCTCGGACTGCTCCTTGCTCTTGTTGGCGATCGCAATCGCGCTTTCCTGGGCCACGATCTGCAGGTCGCGCTCCATTTCGGTATTGCGGCGCTTCACCGCGAGATCGGCCTCGATCTTTCTGGTGTCGCGGGCTTGATTGGCTTCGGTCTGCTTGTTGGCGACCGCCAGTTCCTGCTGGATGCGGTATTCAGCTTCGTTCTGCACCGCCGTCTGCTCGACCTGTGCGGTCTGCGCGCGCATTGCGGCGGTCTTGTTGGCGATGTCGCGCTGCTGCGCCAGTTCCGCCTCGCGCTTGGTGGCTTCGATCGTCAGCGTGGTCTGGCGGGCGACGAGATCCTGCTGGGCGATGTTCACTTCGGTGGTGCGGACGATCTGGTTGCGTTCCTGTTCGCGCTCCCGGGTAATCTTGGTCAGCGTCGTAAGGCCGTGGGCGTCGAAGAAGTTGCTCGGGTTGAAATGCTTGATGTCGCTCTGGTCGAGACGCGTCAGCGACACCGATTCAAGTTCGAGGCCGTTGTTCTGGATGTCGGCCCCGACCGCTTCCTGCACCGACTTGACGAAGACGGCGCGCTGCTCCTGCAATTCCTCGAGGTTCATGGTGGCTGCCACCGAACGCAGGCCGTCGACGAATTTCGCCTCGATCAGTTCGCGAAGTTCGCCTGAGTTGTTGGTGCGACTGCCCAGTGTCTGCGCGGCGAGCGCGATCGACGAGCTGTCGGGCTTGACGCGCAGGTAGAACTCGGCGCCGATGTCGACGCGCATGCGGTCCTTGGTGATCATCGAATCCGGGCCGCCGCGGGCCACCTCCAGCCGCAGCGTCTTCAGGTTGACGGCGGCGACGGAATGGAAAACCGGTAGCACGATCGATCCGCCATCGAGGACGACTTTCTGGCCGCCAAGGCCGGTGCGGACATAGGCTTCGTCACGTGTCGAGCGGCGGTAGAGTTTTGCAAGCAGGAGGCCGATAACGAGAACGACGACGACGGCAATGGCGACGGGTACTGCAAGTTCCCACATGTTGGTTAGGCCCTGTCTGAACGCTGTTGAGCAATGAGGTCGGCGGGTGCGGTAATCGCGATAAAGCTTTTGGCGTCTCGGTCGACCAGCAACACGCTGGCGCCGACCGGGAGCGGCGTGGATTCGGGACTGGCGCGTGCGACGAGAGAATGCCAGTTGCCGAAGACATCCTTGAGACGGACGCGGCCGGGCAGTCCCTGGTCGAGCGGGCCGACCGAGACTTCAGCGACGTGGCCGATGAAGTCGGCTTCGCTCACCGCATAGGTCTCGTCGCGCGGGATGATGCGGGCGATGCCGCGGCTGGTGACACGGATCACCGGCAGGCTGAATGCGGCGGCGGCAATCGCGGCGATTGCGACCGGGACCGACAGTCCCACGCCGTGGGCAAGGGCCTGCAGAAAGAACCCGGCGATCGCGAATATGCCGAGCGCGAGGATGAGCAGGATGAAGAGGGGAAGCCGGCCGGCATTGATCCACAGGAACAGGCCGTTCAGCCCGGAGTCGGCATTCATCTCCGCCGCGAAATCTTTGCCCATGACCTGGCTGAGCGAAAAGCCGACCAGCGTGGTCAGTAGCTCGACGCCGCTGAGAACGATCATGATCGCAGCCGATATCGCGAACGGGCGTACGTCGGGCGCCAGCAACATGTCGGTCATGGCACTCATTGCTGCGACTTGATCCTTTCAAGGCGGGCCGCGATTTCCTTTTCGCGGTGCAACCGGTCGAGTTCGTCGAGCTCCTTGTCGCCGGGCACGCCGGAGGCCGGCACGCCGGTGACGCGTGCGATCGCCGCCATGGCGCGATCAGGACTCAATGTTTTAGTCGCGCCAGCCGCGCGTCCGGTTTCCTGCGGCGAATGTTTTTCGAGGCTTGCCTGGAGATCGGCGAGGCGGGCTTCCGCTTCACGCCGCGCGCCAAGCATTGCCTGTAACGCCTTGGTCTGCTCTTCGATTTCGTGTTCGATGAAGTCCATCGCGCGTTCCAGCGCGGTACCCTGCGATTCCAGATCAATTTGCCGTGCGACGCCGGCGCGTGCGAGGTCTTCGCGGTTCTCTGCAACCGCAAGACGAATCTTGTCCGTCAGCGTTGCAACCTCGGCATCGAGTTCCTCGCGCCGGCGCGTGAGGCGGAATTCCTCGGCGCGCGACTTGCCGAGCGCGTGGCGCGCCTCGTCGGCGCCGGCGTCGATCTCGCGGATCGCCTGCTTGACCAGCGCGACCTTGTTGCTGTTCTCGGCATTATCGATCGTCTCGCTCGCGATGGCGGCAAGAAGCCGGCCCATGCGTGCAAGGATTCCCTCGTGAACCATGGTCTTCTCCTCCGGTTGGACTGCTTTCGATTTGACGGCGATCTGGATTTCGTAGGCGTGGCCGTCCGAGACCAGGTGAGCCGGGAAGGGGCTTTCCCAGCCG
>CADEDX010000084.1 GCA_902826195.1 uncultured Bradyrhizobium sp.
CGGGCCGCGCAGGCCCTCGGCGCCGAAGAACACCAGTCCGAGCCCCTGCAAAGCGAGGTGGCAGCCGACGGAGGCGATCAGCAGCACCAGTACCGAGGTGTGCGCCAGCGGCTGGAAAGCGATGCGGTACAGGAACAGCCCGATTGCCGCGACGATCAACAGCGACAGCGCGATGTTGACCGCGATCGGCGTTTTCGTTCCGGCCAGGCCGAATGTCAGGGCCAGGATGGCGCCGGGCAGCGCGATGTTGAGCGCGAGGGAGCGCAAGACCCGCCCGAGCCGCAGCGATCGCCGCGCGTCGAACACATCGAGCGCAAAGGCGACCATGCCCATCGCCAGCGCCAGCCACGCCGTGCCCGGCACCTTGCCGGTCGCCAGCACGGCGTAGCTCAGCGCGCCATAGGTGACGAATTCGCCTTGCGGAATCAAAATGACGCGTGTGACGGCAAACACCAGCACCAGCGCGAGTCCGAGCAGCGCGTAGATCGCGCCATTGGTAATGCCGTCCTGCAGCAGGAACAGCATGATCGTGGTGTTCAAGACTGGCGCTCCCCCTCAAGCGTCGCCGGCCCGGCCTCGCGCGGTCACCCGGCCATGCTATGTATCGGCCATTGAAAGCCGTCGATAATTTGATATATTCAATAACAATTATCAAATATAACATCAAGGCCGGCCATCGGCCGGGCCTTCATTTCGGGTGCGAGCCTCACGCGATGACAGTTTCCAAGGCAGCGACCGACGCCATCAAGTCGCCGCGCAGCAACGGCCGGGAGATCGCCGACGGCGCCGCCGACCCTGCCGGTTTGCACCTCGGCGAACTGGCCGAACTGCTCGGCTATTCGCTCAAGCGCGCGCAGCTCAAGGTGTTCGAGGATTTCCTGCGCTGCGTCGCGCCGTTGCAGCTGACGCCAGCGCAGTTCTCGGTGCTGCTGCTGCTCGACCGCAATCCCGGACGCAACCAGACCGAAATCGCCAACACGCTCGGCATCCTCCGGCCGAACTTCGTATCGATGCTGGATGCGCTGGAGAGCCGAGATCTCTGCACCCGGATGCGCTCGACCAACGACCGCCGCTCGCACATCCTGGTTCTGACCGACAAGGGCAGGGCCGTACTGGCGCGCGCCAAAAAGCTGGTTGCCACCAAGCACGAGGCGCGGCTCAACGAGCTGCTGGGCCCGGCCAACCGGGTCGCGCTGCTGGAGATGCTGACGAAGATCGCGGCGGAGTTTTGAGCGTTGTTCGTCATTCCGGGCGGCGCGAGCGACGAGCCCGGAATCTCGAGATTCCCCGATGCGCAATGGCGCATCTGGGTCTGGTCCCACGGACCGTCCCGGAATGACAGTGCCGAAAATCAAGCCGCGACGATACGCCCTCGAATATTCCGCATCCCGGGGCCTGCCAGAAACTGCCGCTGGATCTCGGCGGCGGGAAGCGGCCGGCTGAACAGAAATCCCTGCATCTCCGTGCATCCTTCGGACGCGATGCTGTGGAGCTGCTCGGCGGTTTCCACGCCCTCGGCGGTAGCCGTCATGCCCATGCCGTTGGCGAGCGCGGCGACCGCGCGCACGATGTTGAGCGAACTCGAATCCTCGGTAATGTTCTTGACGAACGAGCGGTCGATCTTGATCTTGTCGAATGGGAAGCTCTGCAGATAGGTCAGCGACGAATAGCCGGTGCCGAAATCGTCCATCGCGATCCGGATCCCGAGCGCCCGCAACTGATGCAATACCGCAAGCGTGGCCTCCCTGTTGTGCAGCAGCACGCTCTCGGTGATTTCGATCTCCAGCCGCGTGGGCGATAGGCCGGAAGCCGACAGCGCGCTCACGATCACCTGCATCAGGCCGGGATTGCGAAACTGGATCGCTGAAATATTGACGGCGACGTGAAGCCCGTCGGGCCATTGTGCCGCGGTGGCGCAGGCCTGCTGGATCACCCACTCACCCATTGGCACGATAAAGCCGATCTCTTCGGCCAGCGGAATGAAGTCGGCCGGAGAAATCAACCCCTTGCTCGGATGATGCCAGCGTATCAGGGCCTCGAAGCCGCTGATTTCCTTGTTCGCCAGGTTGACGACCGGCTGGTAGTGCAGCTCGAATTCGCCCGCCGGCAGCGCGTTGCGCAGGTCCTGCTCCATGACGCGGCGGGTCTGCATATGCAGGTCCATCACGGGTTCGAAAAAGCGGAACGTGCCGCGGCCGTCGCTCTTGGCGCGGTACAGCGCGAGGTCGGCGTTGCGCAACAGTTTGTCGGGGCTGGATCCGTCGCCGGGACCAATCGAAATGCCGATACTGACGCCAATCACCGCCTGCTGACCGTCGATTTCATAGGTTTCGCTCAAGGTGTCAATGACCCTCTGCGCCAGCGAACTGGCCTCGGTGGGGTCTGCGATAGCAGCCTGAACGATCACGAATTCATCGCCGCCCATCCGCGCGATGGTGTCGTTGTCGTCGACGAGTGCGCGCAACCGCTCGGCGACGATCCTGAGCAGTTTGTCGCCGCAGGGATGGCCGAACGTATCGTTCACGGCCTTGAACTGATCAAGGTCCAGATGATGAACGGCCACCATCTCCCCGCCCTGAAACCGACCCAGAGCCTCTTCGAGACGGGCGTTCAACAGCACCCGGTTGGCCAGACCGGTCAGCGAATCGTGGTGGGCCATGTACTCGATCTTGAGCTCGGATTGGCGCTGCTCGGTGATGTCCTCATGGGTCGCGACCCAGCCGCCGCCGGGCATCGGCCGGTGGCGGATCTTGATCGTGCGCCCGTCCTGCAATCCGACGATGCTGTCTTTTGCTTCATTGGAGACCGCGACGTCGCTGCGCCAGCGAATGTATTCCTCGCGTGTCATGGCCGGGAAGCTGCCGGCCTCGATGCGCAGATCGACGATCTCCGTCAGCTTCATGCCAGGGCGGACGCGATCGGCGGGGATATTATAGATCTCGACGAAACGATCGTTGCAGACGATGAGGCGGTAATCGGAATCGAAGAAGCACAGTCCTTGCGTCATGTTGTTGATGGCGGCGTCGAACTGGAAGTTACTGACGCGCAACGCCTCTTCCTGCTCCCTGCCGAGTTCATACTGCTGCTTCAGCCGGGCATTAAGCCCTTCTCGCTCGGTGACGTCCTCATGGGTCGACATGCCGCCGCCGCCCGGCATCGCGTGGACGGTGTAGGCGATGATCCGGCCGTCGGTGAATTCCTGTACCGTGGTATCCAGCGCAACGTCGCGGCCGACGCGCTGACGGATGTAATCATCAGGCGGGATTTGCAGCTTCAGGCCCAGCTTGAGCCGGTGCCGGATCAGGTCACTGGTGGGCGTGCCCGGCTTTACCTGTTCGGCAGAGAGACCGTACATTTCCCTGTAGCGCGCGTTGCAGAAGACGACTTCGCGCTTCTCGTCGAAGATGACGATTCCGAGCGCTAGAAGGTGGATTGCGTCTTCGAGCCGCGCGCTCATGGGTGCGGACCGCGGAGCGGCTATCTGGTCGTGATCGTTCATGTGGCGTTTCCCGGCCGCCGACGGCGGTTCTCCTCCCTTAAGGAGCGCGGCCAGTAGAAGCCCAAGCTGGTGAATCGCACCTTCGGCCCCGGCAAGACACGGTCGGGTTCTTCATGACTTGCTCAACAGGGGGTTAACGCGGGCTGGCACGCGCAGGATGTCCCTGAGAAACCTAGGCGGAGTCCACCAGAATGACCCTGACGTCATTGACGTTGGTGAGCGTCGGACCCGTGAGCAGCAGGTCGCCGGTGGCGGAAAAGAACGCGGTGGCGTCGTTGTTGGCGAGATAGGCCGCGGGCGAGAGGCCTAGCGACTTCATCTTCGCAAACGTGCGCTGGTCGATCATGGCGCCGGCCGGATCGGTGGCACTGCCGGCGCCACCATCGGCGCCGTCGGTGTCGGCGGCGAGCGCCACGATGCCGGGATCGTCCTTCAGCACGTCCGCCAGCGCCAGCGCATATTCCTGGTTTGGGCCGCCCCGGCCGTTGCCGCGAACGGTCACCGTGAGTTCGCCGCCCGAAATGATCGCTGCGCGTTTGCCTTCGCGGCGCGCCTGCAGGGCTATGCGCGCATGCTCGGCTGCGACGTCGCGCGCCTCGCCTTCGAGATCCGCGCCGAGGCCGATGACCTCGTAGCCGGCGTCCTTTGCGACCGTGATGGCGGCGTCGAGCGAAGCCTTGGGTTTTGCGATCAACTCGAATTGCGCGCGAGCAAACGCGGCGTCGCCCGGCTTGCAGCTTTCATTCGCGGGATTTTCTAGAGCGCGCCTGACCGCATCGTCGATCGTGAGATTGTACCGTGCCACCAGTGCGCGGGCGTCCGCCAGCCTGCTCGGATCCGGCACCGTCGGCCCCGATGCGATCGCCGAGGGATCGTCATGCGGAACGTCCGAGATCGCCAGCGTCACGATCTCGGCGGCGTGCTGTCCGGCGCGGGCGAGCCGGCCGCCCTTGATCCGCGACAGATGTTTGCGGACGATGTTCATCTCGCCGATCGGCGCGCCCGAACGCAAGAGCGCACGGTTCACCTGCTGCTTCTGCGCGAACGAAACGCCGTCGGCCGGCGCGATCCAGTTCGCCGATCCGCCGCCGGACAACAGCACCAGCAACAGGTCGTCAGCGGTTGCCCCGGCGGCGAGACGGAGTGTTTCGTCGGCGGCTTTCAGCCCGGCCTCGTCGGGCACCGGATGGCCGGCTTCGATCACCCTGATCCGCCGCGTCGGCACGCCATGGCCGTGACGTGTGGTGGCAAGGCCGGTCAGCCGCGCGGGATCGAGCCCGAGCGTGTCGAGATAGTGCCGTTCGGCAGCCGCCGCCATGGCTGCGGCGCCCTTGCCGGCGGCAAGGCAGATCACGCGGCCTTTCGGTGCGGGCCGCAAATGCGCCGCGAGGACGACGTCGGGATGCGCGGCCGCGACCGCCGCGTCAAAGATCGCACGCAAGAGGGGACGTCGGTCAGTCATGAGGGCAACGGCGGCTATGGACGGGAGGTGGTTATCCATCCAAACGCGGCAAAAGAAAACCCCCGCGGATGTTCCCGCGGGGGCTGCGCGGCCCTGCGAATGGGCCGATTGGGGTCTCGAATGGCTAGCCGCCGACGTCGCCGCTCAAAATCTCGCCAAACAATTCCCACGCTTCGCCCTTGAACTTCTGCAATTGGACCTGCGAGATCGGAGCGAAATCGGTCGGGCTGGTGTTGACCTTGATACCGGGCAGCAGGCCGCCGAGCTCAAGTCCCTTGATGTTGGCGGCCTGCTTCATGACGTTCTCGCGCGTCAGGTCATCACCGCAGGCCTTGAGAACGTGAACGAGTCCCTGGGCAACGGTGTAGCCGAACATGACCGATCCATCGATCCGGTTCCCTTCCGGATAATACTTCGTCAGGAATTCATCGAACGCCTTCATGCCGGCGTCGTCCTTCCACTGCGGGTCGGACGTGTCCTTGAGATAGGCGGAGGAGATGATACCCTGGCTGGCTTCGAAACCGGCGGGCTTCATCACGGCGCCGATCGAGGCCGAAACGTTGTTGAGGAAGTGCGTGGGCTTCCAGCCGATCTCGGCGTTCTTCTTGATCGCCTGCGCCGCGAACTTCGGCGTGGTGATGTTGATGAACACGTCAGCGCCGGTCGACTTCAGCTTGACGATGTGGGAGTCGATCGTTGGTTCGGAGACTTCGTAGCTTTCTTCCAACACGATCATCGAGGCGGCTTTCGCACCGAGTCCGTCCTTGAAGCCCTTGAGGTAGTCCTTGCCGTAGTCGTCGTTCTGGTAGAGCACGCCGATCTTGGCATTCGGGAAATTCTGCAGGATGTATTTCGCGTAGATGATGGTTTCGCTCTGGTAGTTGGGCTGCCATCCCATCGTCCAGGGGAAATTCTTCGGATCGTTCCACTTGGTGGCACCGGTGGCGACGAACAGCTGCGGTACTTTCTTGGAGTTGAGGTACTTCTGGATCGCTGTGTTCGGCGGAGTGCCGAGCGGGTTGAAGACGATCAGGGCCTCGTCGCTCTCGACCAGCTTGCGCGCCTGCTCCACCGTCTTCGGCGGGCTGTAGCCGTCGTCATAGCTGATGAAGTTGATCTTGCGGCCGTTGATGCCACCCTCGGCATTGACCTTTTTGAAGTAGGCCTCTTCGGTCTTGCCGATCACGCCGTAGGCGGAAGCGGGTCCGCTGTAAGGCATGATGTTGCCGATCTTGATCTCGGTGTCGCTTGCGCCGGGATCGTATTTCTTCTGCGCCAATGCGCCGGTCGAAGTCGCCGCGAGCAGTCCGAGCGCGGTCGAAACGACCGCTAGTTTTTTGATTGTGGACATTTCTGTCTCTCCCTTTTCATTTAAGCAACGTTAGTCGTCCGGCCCCGTAAACGAAGCTCTGCTAGTGCTTTTGGTGCTTACCATCTCGACGAAAACGCCACAACAGAAAGCCCCTGCGGCAAAGCCGCAGGGGCTGCTGCTTTAGTAGACACGCCTTGCAGTGCTAGCCGCCGACGTCACCCGTAAGGATTTCGCCAAAGAGTTCCCACGTTTCGCCCTTGAACTTCATCAGCTGCACCTGCGAGATCGGGGCGAAGTCGGTAGCCGACGTATTAACCTTGACACCCGGGAGCAGACCACCGAGTTCTAGATCCTTGATGCTGGCGGCTTGCTTCATGATGTTTGCCCGCGTCAGGTCGTCGCCGCATGCCTTCAGGACGTGCACCAGGCCCTGGGCAACGGTATACGCGTACATCACCGAGGCGTCGGCGCGGTTGGCTTCCGGATAGTATTTATCCAGGAACTGATTCCAGGCGATCATCCCCGCGTCCTTTTCCCACTGCTTGTCGGTGGGATCCTTGAGGTAGGCGGAGGAGATGATGTCCTGGCTGGCCTCGTAGCCCGCCGGCTTGATCACGCTGCCGATCGAGGCCGAGACGTTGTTGAGGAAGTGCAACGGCTTCCATCCGATCTCGGCGTTCTTCTTGATCGCCTGCGCGGCGAATTTCGGCGTGGTAATGTTCATGAACACGTCGGCGCCGCTCGACTTCAGCTTGACGATGTGGGAGTCGATCGTCGGCTGGGAGACTTCATAGCTTTCTTCAACGACGATCATCGATGCCGCCTTGGCGCCGAGTCCGTCCTTGAAGCCTTTCAGATAATCCTTACCGTAGTCGTCGTTCTGGTAGAGGATGCCGATCTTGGCGTCCGGCTTGTGCTTCAGAATGTACTTCGCGTAGATCTGGGTTTCACTCTGGTAGTTGGGCTGCCAGCCCATCGTCCAGGGAAAATCCTTCGGGTCGTTCCACTTGGTGGCGCCTGTCGCGACGAACAGTTGCGGCACCTTCTTTGAGTTCATGTACTTCTGGATCGCCGTATTCGGCGGCGTGCCCAGCGGATTGAACACAATCAGGACTTCGTCGCTCTCGACCAGCTTGCGCGCCTGCTCGACGGTTTTCGGTGGAGAGTAGGCGTCGTCATAGCTGACGAAGTTGATCTTGCGGCCGTTGATGCCGCCCTCGGCGTTGATCTTCTTGAAATAGGCTTCTTCCGTTTTGCCGATCACGCCGTAGGCGGAGGCTGGTCCGCTGTAGGGCATGATGTTGCCGATCTTGATCTCGGTATCGGAGGCGCCGGTGTCGTATTTCTTTTGTGCCAATGCGCCGCTGGAGGATGCGGCAAGCAATGCGAGGGCAGCCGAAAAGGCTCCCAAGCGCATGTGGGTAACGAGCATCGTTTGATCTCCCTAGGATCGGTGAATGTGCCGGTGTTCTTGTGTCGGGAGCGCTTTGCGGCTCTTGAACCATATTGAATACCTTTCGGCGGCATCCAGCAACAAAAAGCCCTACGACGGTATCGTGGGGCGTTGCGATCGGGTGTGCCGTGTTGCGGAATATTGACGGGGCGAGGGTGTCATGGGCGGGCTTCGGTCCGCTTGAGACATGCCAGCAAAAAAGCCTCCGCGACTTGCGTCGCGAAGGCTTCCTGCCTGGTTCGAAATCAGACTTGTTGGGATTGCTAGTTCTTCTTGAGTTTGCCGAGCATTTGCTGAGCGACCATCGCGACCTGCCGGGCACCGTGCGGTACCAGGAAGATGACGAGGAACAGGAGCACGCCGAACACGGCGCCGGAGAGACCCTTGGAGATACCTTCGGCAATGTTCGGCACGAAGATGATGAAGGCGGAACCGACGATCGAGCCCGGGAGCCAGCCGACGCCGCCCACGACCATGCCGAGGAACAGCGAGATCGCGAGCGTGATGGTGTAGCCGTCCGGCGCCACGAACTGCACCGCAATCGCCCCGAGGCCACCGGCGACGCCGGTGATGCCGGCCGAGACGCCAAACGCCAGCGTCTTGTACAGCGCGACGTCGACGCCCATGGCGGATGCCGCGATCTCGTTGTCGCGGATCGCCATGAAGGCGCGGCCCGAACGCGAGCGCAGCAGGTTGATCGAGGCGATGTAGATGCCGATCGCGATCACGAGCGTGAAGTAATACAGCCACATGTCCTGCGACATCGGCAGGCCGAACGGCGCATCGGGCTTGGTCACGACGAGCCCTTGCACCCCGCCGGTCCAGTGCTCGAAGAAGCCGAGCTTGAGGAGCTGCGGCATTGCGACCGCAAGGGCAAAGGTCGCCAGCGCCAGATAGACGCCGGACAGCCGCAGCGCCGGCTGGCCGAATACGAACCCGAAGGCGAAGCAGATGACGCCCGCGATCGGCAGCGTCAGCGCATAGTTCATCCCGAAATGTTCCATCAGGATCGCCGACGTATAGGCGCCGACCGCGTAAAACGCGCTCTGGCCGAGCGAGAACTGTCCGCTCCCGCCGGTCAGGATGTTGAGCGCCAGAACCGCAAGGGCGTAGATCAGGAGCATCGTCATCTGAAAGATGATGAAGTTCTTGACGAACAGCGGGGCGATGGCGAGCGCGGCCAGCACCACGAGCGAGGTGCCGAGTCCGAGCGTCATCGCCCGCTTCGGAACAGCCTCGATGGCCGGTGCTTCTGTGACGACTTCCTCAGCAGCGCTCATGATCAAACTCGCTTCACGATGGGCCGACCCAGGAGGCCTGCCGGTTTGACAACCAGGACGGTAATGATCAGCGCAAGCGCGATCGGCAGTTTCAGCTCGTTACCGACGCCGGGAATGTAGGTCCCGGCGAGATTCTCGAAGATGCCGACCAAAAACCCGCCGATAACGGCGCCGAGCGGAGAGCTGAGGCCACCAAGCACGGCCGCGGCAAAGCCGTAGATCAGCACGCCGCCCATCATGTTCGGCTCCAGGAAAACCACCGGCGCGATCAGGATGCCGGCGATGGCGCCGATGGCGGAGGCCATGCCCCAGCCGAGCGCGATCATCCAGGAGGTGTTGATGCCGACCAGGCGGGCCGATTCAGGCAGCGAGGCGGCCGCCCGCATTGCAAGGCCGATGCGGGTGAACTGGAAAAAAAGGTAGAGCGCGATCAGCAGCAGGATGGTCACGCCGATCATGCCGGCCTGGTGCGTCGAGATCAGCTGGCTACCCAGGAAGGGTGAGGAGCCGAACGGCGACGGATACTGCTTGATGGTGAAGTCCCAGATCAGTCCGGCGACGCTGTTGACGATCGCAAACAATGCGATGAAACCGGCGACATTGGTCAGGATCGGCGCCTTGGCCAGCGGTTTGAACAGCAACCGCTCGATGGCGATGCCGCCGACAAAGGAGATGATCAGCGTGGCCAGGAATGCCCACCAGTAGGGAAGGCCCCACTGCATCAACTGCCAGGAGATGAAGGTGGAGAACATCGCCATCTCGCCCTGGGCGAAATTGAGGTGATCGATCGCCTGGAAGATCATTACGACCGCGAGTGCCATACAGGCATAGATCGCGCCCGTGGCGATGCCGGCCAGGACCTGGTTGGTAAAAAGCTCCATTGTCCTGCTCCTCAGTAGCCGAGATAGGATTTGCGGACGTCTTCATTGGTCGCGATGTCCTTGGCATTGCCCGACATCACGATCCGTCCGGTTTCGATGACATAAGCCTGGTCGGCGAGTTCCAGCGCCAGCTGCGCGTTCTGCTCGACCACCAGGATGGTGACCTTGTCCTCGCGGTTGATCTTGCCGAGAATCTTGAACAGATCGCGCACGATCAAGGGCGCCAGGCCGAACGACGGTTCGTCGAGCAGCATCAGCCGCGGCCGCAGCATCAGCGCACGGGCCACTGCCAGCATCTGTTGCTCGCCGCCCGACAGCGTGCCGGCCTGCTGGGTGTGGCGTTCCTTCAGCACCGGGAAATGCGCATACATGCGCTCGATGTCGGAAGTGATGTTCTTCGAGTCGCTGCGGGTGATGGCGCCCAGCTGCAGGTTCTCCTCCACCGTCATGGTGGTGAAGGTGCCGCGGCCCTGCGGCACATGCGCGATGCCGAGGCGAACGACGTTTTCGGTCGACTTGCCCGACAGCGCCTTACCCTCGAACTCGATCGCGCCGGTGGAGCGCACCATGTTGCAGATCGCGCGCAGCGTGGTGGTCTTGCCGGCGCCGTTGGCGCCGAGCAGCGTGGTCAGCGATCCCTCATTGAGCGAGAAGCTCAAGCCATGAAGCGCCTGGACCTGGCCGTAATAGGCGCGCAGATCCTTGATGTTGAGCATCGCGGTCATTGGTCCTTGCTCCCGAGATAGGCCTTGATGACATCCGGGTCGGCCTGGACCTGGGCCGGCGTTCCCTCGGCCAGCTTGCGGCCGAAGTTGAGGGCGACGACGTGGTCGGCGATCGACATCACCAGACCCATGTGATGCTCGACCAGCAGCACTGTCATATGGCGCTCGTCGCGAATCCGGCGGATCAGATCGCCGAGCACGTAGACTTCCTCATGGTTGAGGCCGCCGGCGGGCTCGTCGAGCAGCAGGATTTTCGGGTCGGCGGCGAGCGCGCGTGCCAGCTCGACGCGCTTTTGGGTGCCGAAGGGCAGGCCCGACACGACGGTGTGGGCGACGTTTTCGAGATCGAGATAGGCGAGGATCTCGTGGACCTTCCTGTTGGTCTCGGTTTCGCCGCGGCGAACCCAGGCCAGTCTCAGCGAGTCCGAGATGATGTCGCTCGACGTGCGGGCATGGGTGCCGACGCGGACGTTGTCAAGCACGGAAAGATTGGGAAACAGCGCGACGTTCTGGAAGGTGCGGCCGATTCCGATCTCGGCGATCTTGTGCGCTGGGCGCGTCAGGATGCTCGCGCCTTCCATCAGGATGTCGCCGGAGGACGGCTGATAGAGCCGGGAGAGGCAGTTGAACAGCGTGGTCTTGCCGGCGCCGTTGGGCCCGATCAGGCCGAGGATGGCACCCTTGTTCATGTTAAAGGATACGCCATTCAGCGCGATGATGCCGCCGAACACGACGCTGACGTCGCGAACCGCGAGCAGGGGGGCGTGTCCCTGCGCGAGTTGTGCCTGCGTCATCTCGTCTCGCCCGCCCTGATCACGGCGCGGGAATGACCGGGCGAAGATTTTCGCCAGTCATGGTGAACGCTATCTGATCCCCTCGGACAAACGTGCAACTCTTCCTCCTGCTTTCAACTTCTTGTTTTCTGATTTTTTTGATTGCGGCGCTGCGCCGCCCAGCGCTGCCTCGATTTTCCTTACCATCGTGACCAGGCGCGGTCCAATGTCGGTCATCAGGCGTTCTTCCGTGAAGCGGAATGCCGGCGCGCCGCAATTGAAGGCATACGGACCGGTTCCATCGTTGAGCTTCAGCGCCACGCCCACGGCGTGCACATCGTTCTGCCATTCGCCCGCGGAGATCGCAAAACCGTACTTAGCCACCGTCTCGCCCGAGCGCTCGATGCCGTCGCGCATCCGCGCCCAGCGGCTGCCATAATGGTCGCGCAGTTCGCGCAACAAAGCGGCGCGTTCATCGTCGGGCAGCGACCAGATATACGCGCGCCCCATCGCCGAAGTTGCAATCGGCACGCGCGAACCGACATCGAGCTGCACGCCGAGTGTCAGCCCGTTACGGCTTTGCCCGAAATAGATCATGCTGTGGCGGTCGCGCCCGCCGACGGCAACCGCCCCGCCGGTCTCGCGCATCACCTCTTCGCGATACGGTTCGGACAAATGCCGAACGCCGAGATTGGCCAGCGCGGCATACCCCAGCGCCATGGCTGATGGCGCGAGCTGATACTTTTCGAAACGCGGAACGGGTGTAAGATAACCGAGCTTGGTGAGGGTGTAGGTCAGCCGGGAGATGGTCGGCTTCGGCAAATTGGTACGGGCAGCGAGCTCTTGATTTCCGAGCAGTCCGTCATTGGGATGAAATGCGCGCAACACATCGAGACCGCGGGAAAGCGCGACGACGAAGCTGCGATCGGTCGCCACTTTTTTCCCTGGACGCTTCATTACCCATTACTGCTGATGAGCTCGTTGACAACGGACGTGCTTCAAAATAACCCTCCGTGTCAAGATGTGGAATTAAATTTCGCAGTGCGAAATTGGTGAAACGTAGCTACTCAACGCAAGTTTCGTGGCATCCAAGAACAAATGATCCAACAAACGATCCAGAGAACAAACTGAACAGGGAGAGTGCCGTGAGTGAAGTGGTAAAACTCGAGCGTCACGACGTCATCGCCATCGTCACGGTCGACAGCCCTCCGGTAAATGCGTTGAGCGCTGCGGTGCGCGGCGGCATTTTCGAATGCATGAAGACCGCGATCGCGGACCCCGAAGTGAAGGCCATCGTGCTGACCTGCGGCGGCCGCACCTTCATCGCCGGCGCTGACATCACCGAATTCGGCAAGCCGCCGAAGCCGCCCGGGCTCGCCGAAGTGCTCGTGCTGATGGAAAATTCGCCGAAGCCGATCGTTGCCGCCATCCACGGCACCGCGCTCGGTGGTGGCCTTGAGGTCGCGCTGGCATGCCACTATCGGGTCGCGGTCAAGGAAGCGCGGCTCGGCCTGCCCGAGGTGAAACTCGGACTGCTGCCGGGCGCCGGCGGCACACAACGTTTGCCCCGCGCGGTCGGTCCCGAGCTCGCTGTCAAGATGATCGTCGGCGGCGATCCGATCAGCGCGGCGGAAGCGCTCAAGAACGGCCTGATCGAGGAGATCGTCGAAGGCCCGGCTTCGGGCGGCGAGGCGTTTGCCCGCAAGCTGGTTTCCGAGAAGCGCCCGTTGCGCAGGCTGCGCGACGACGATTCCAAGCTGGCGGCGGCGAAGGCCGATATTTCCATCTTCACCAACGCGGTCGCAGCGATGACCAAGAAGGCGCGCGGGCTCGAAGCGCCGTTTGCCGCGGCCGACGCTGTGCGCGCCGCGATCGAGTTGCCGTTCGATGAAGGGCTGAAGAAGGAACGCGAAGGCTTCCTCAAGCTGGTGTCCAGCGACCAGTCCAAGGCGCAGCGCTACGCCTTCTTCGCCGAGCGCGAGGCTTCGAAGATCGCGGGCGTTCCTGACGGCACCAAGCCGCGCAAGGTTGATCGCGTCGCCATCATTGGCGCCGGTACCATGGGCGGCGGCATCGCGATGTCCTTTGCCAATGCCGGTATTCCGGTCACGCTGATCGAGACCACCGACGAGGCGCTCAAGCGCGGCATGGGCATCATGCAGAAGAACTGGGAAGCCACCGCCGCGCGCGGCGGCATTCCGGCGGATGCGCCAGCCAAGCGCATGGCGCTGATCGACGGCAAGGTCGGCCTGGAGAACGTTAAGGACGCCGACTTGGTGATCGAGGCCGTGTTTGAAACCATGGCGGTGAAAAAGGAAGTGTTCGGCAAGCTCGACCAGTTCGCCAAGCCGGGCGCCGTGCTCGCCTCCAACACGTCTTACCTGAACATCGATGAGATCGCAAAGGAGACCAAGCGGCCGCAGGACGTACTCGGCATGCACTTCTTCTCGCCGGCCAACGTCATGAAGCTGTGCGAAATCGTCCGCGCCGACAAGACCGCGCCGGATGCGCTCTCCACGGCGGTGGCGATCTCGCGCAAGATTGCAAAAGTCCCGGCCGTGGTCGGCGTCTGCGACGGCTTTGTCGGCAACCGCATGCTGGCGCAGCGTGGCAAGCAGTCGGAAAAGCTCTTGTTCGAAGGCGCGCTGCCGCAGCAGGTCGACGCCGTCGTGACCAAGTTCGGCATGCCGATGGGCCCGTTCGCGATGAGCGATCTCGCCGGCCTCGACATCGGCTGGCGTTCGCGGAAAGACCGTGGCATCAAGTCGGAGATCGCGGACGCGCTCTGTGAAGCCGGCCGCTTCGGCCAGAAGACCGGCAAGGGCTACTACAAGTATGAAGGCGGCTCGCGCTCGCCGCTGTCCGATCCCGACGTCGAGAAGGTGATCGACGAGACGCTGCAGAAGCTCGGCAAGAAGCGCCGCACCGTCAGCGACGAGGAAATCCTCGAGCGCATGATGTACCCGATGATCAACGAGGGTGCGCGTATCCTTGAGGAAGGCATCGCGGCGCGGCCGAGCGATATCGACGTGATCTGGCTCTACGGTTACGGCTGGCCGATCTACCGCGGTGGTCCGATGTTCTGGGCCGACAGCGTCGGGCTGAAGCACATTGCCGACCGTCTCTCGCATTACGCCAAGGAGACCAACGATCCCTCGCTCGAACCGGCGCCCCTGCTCAAGCGCCTCGCCGCGGAAGGCAAGACGTTCGCGTCGCTGGCTGAGAAATCGAAGGCGGCTTGATGTACAGTGACTTGGCTATTCCGGGGCATCGCGAAGCGATGAACCCGGAAGCCATTTCACCACAGAGAACGCGGCTTGATGGATTCCGGGCCTGGCCCATCGGGCCATCCCGGAATGATAAACTCTAGAGTTCTGCAAACGGCGCCATGACCCATCCCGGCGAGCAGTTCTATCCGCAAGGCGTCCGCTGGGACGACGAGATCACGCGTGGCACGCTGCCGGACCTGTTGTCGGCGGCCGCGACCGAGTTCGGCGTGCGCCCCGCGCTTGAATTTCGTGACCGTCCGATCAGCTATAGCGAACTCGAAGCGCTGGTGGAGATGGTAGCCGGCGCCTTCCTGCGCGCCGGCTACGGCAAGAACAGTTCGGTTGCTTTATTTCTCGGCAATTCGCCGGACCATCCCGTCAATTTCTTCGGCGCGCTGAAGGCCGGCGCCCGTGTCGTGCACCTGTCGCCGCTCGACGGCGAAATCGCATTGTCGCACAAGCTTTCGGACTCCGGCGCCCGCGTGCTGGTGACGAGCAACCTTTCGGCTCTGTTGCCGACCGCGCTGAAGTTTCTGGACAAGGGGCTGCTCGACCGCCTCATCGTCTGCGAGGACGATCATTGGGGTAAGGTTGGAACGCCGCAGACGGCGCTCCCGGACAATCCCAAGATCATCACCTACCGGCAATTCACCGAGGGGGCGGCCAAGCCGCCGCAGTGGCCTGCGATCTCGGCCGATGACGTCGCCCTGCTGCAATATACCGGCGGCACGACTGGCCTGCCGAAAGGCGCGATGCTCAGCCACGGCAATCTGACCTCCGCGGTTTCGGTCTACGACGTCTGGGGCAAGCCATCGCGGCTGGAGCGCAACGCGATCGAGCGCGTGATCTGCGTGCTGCCGCTGTTTCATATCTACGCGCTGACGGTGGTGTTGCTGTCGTCGATCCGGCGCGGCAACCTGATTTCGCTGCACCAGCGTTTCGAGGTCGAGGCCGTGATGCGCGACATAGAGGTCAAGCGCGCCACGTCTTTCCCGGGCGTGCCGACGATGTGGATCGCGATCGCGGCGTTGCCCGAACTCGACAAGCGCAACCTGTCGTCGCTGGTCAGCGTCGGCTCTGGCGGCGCGCCGCTCCCGGTGGAGGTCGCGCGGATCCTGGAGAGCCGCGTCGGCATGAAGCTGAAGAGCGGCTGGGGCATGACCGAAACCTGCTCGCCCGGCACCGCGCATCCGAAGGAGGGGCCGGAAAAGCCCGGCTCGATCGGCCTGATGCTGCCGGGCATCGAGATGGACGTGGTGTCGCTGGAAGATCCGACGAAGTTGATGCCGGTGGGCGAAGCCGGCGAAATCAGAATTCGCGGGCCGAACGTGACAAAAGGCTACTGGAACCGGCCGCAGGAAACCGCAAAGGCCTTTGTCGGTGACCGCTTCCTCACCGGCGATATCGGCTACATGGACAGCGACGGTTACTTCTACCTGGTCGACCGCAAGACGGACATGATCATCTCCGGCGGCTTCAACGTCTATCCGCAGATGATCGAACAGGCGATCTATACGCATCCTGCCGTGCAGGAAGTAATCGTGATCGGAATTCCGGATGATTACCGCGGCGAGGCGGCCAAGGCCTTCGTCAAGCTGCGCGATGGCGCGAAACCTTTCACGCTAGACGAATTGCGCACTTTCCTCACGGGCAAGCTCGGCAAGCACGAGCTTCCGGCCGCGGTCGATTTCGTCGACGAGCTGCCGCGCACGCCGGTCGGGAAGTTGTCGCGTCACGAATTGCGCATGCGGCAATCTCCGCCGCACGGCGCTTCTCAGAAACAACAAGCCGCATCAGGAGGCCGTTCCTAAAACTCCGCCGTCTTCCCGGCCTTGGGCCGGGACCCATACGCCGCGGCCTTGGTTTGGGGCAGATGGGAAGACGGCTTTTGTAACACTGACGACGGTAATTATGGGTCCCGGCCCAAGGCCGGGACGACGAGAGACAAGTAAGTTACACGCTCACAGGAGGATCCGATGGATCTCGCTTTAAGCAAGGAAGAAATCGCGTTTCGTGAGGAAGTTCGCAGCTTCTTCCAGAACAACGTGCCGCCGGAGACCCGGAAGAAGATGATCGAGGGCCGGCATCTCTCCAAGGACGAGATGGTCGCCTGGTGGCGCATCCTCAACAAGAAGGGTTGGGGCTGCTCGCACTGGCCGAAGGAATATGGCGGCACGGGCTGGACCTCGGTGCAGCACTACATCTTCAATGAAGAGCTGCAGATGCACCCGGCTCCCGCGCCGCTCGCCTTCGGCGTCAGCATGGTCGGGCCTGTGATCTATA
>CADEDX010000085.1 GCA_902826195.1 uncultured Bradyrhizobium sp.
ACCAAGGCGATGAAGAAGGTCGCCGGCAAGATCAAGGGCGAGCTGGCGCAGTACCGCGAAATGGCGGCGTTCGCGCAGTTCGGCTCCGACCTCGATGCCTCGACGCAGCGCCTGCTCAACCGCGGCGCGCGCCTGACCGAACTGCTGAAGCAGCCGCAATTCTCGCCGCTGAAGATGGAAGAGCAGGTTTGCGTGATCTGGGCCGGCACCAACGGCTATCTCGATCCGCTGCCGATCAACAAGGTGCGCGCGTTCGAGGACGGGCTGCTGTCGCTGTTGCGCGGCAAGAACACCGAGATCCTCGACGCGATTCGCGAGAGCCGCGACCTCTCCGACGACACCGCCGCCAAGCTCAAGACGGTGGTCGAAGGTTACGCGAAGACGTTTTCCTAACTGTCATGGCCGGGCTTGACCCGGCCATCCACGACTTCTGCGTGGATGAGACAAAGACGTGGATGCCCGGCACAAGGCCGGGCATGACGAACGAGAGGTTTGCGACCGGGCTGAAGAGCAGGTCGCCGGGGTGCACGAAGAATGGCGTCACTTAAAGATATGCGCGTCCGCATCGCCTCCACCAAGGCGACGCAGAAGATCACCAAGGCGATGCAGATGGTCGCCGCGTCCAGATTGCGCCGCGCCCAGAACGCGGCCGAGGCGGCGCGGCCCTATGCTGACAAGATGAGCGCGGTGATCTCCAACATCGCCAGCGCAGCCGCCGGTTCGCCCGGCGCGCCGGCATTGCTCGGCGGCACCGGCAAGGACCAGGTTCACCTGCTGCTGGTCTGCACCGGCGAGCGCGGCCTCTCCGGCGCCTTCAACTCCTCGATCGTTCGCCTCGCACGCGAGCGCGCGCAGTCGCTGCTGGCGCAGGGCAAGGAAGTGAAGTTCTTCTGCGTCGGCCGCAAGGGCTATGAACAGCTCCGCCGCCTGTACGACAGGCAGATCGTTGAGCATCTCGATCTGCGCAGCGTGCGCCAGCTCGGCTTCGTCAACGCCGAAGACATCGCCAAGCGGGTGCTGGCCCGGTTCGACAAGGGCGAGTTTGACGTCTGCACGCTGTTCTACGCGCAGTTCAAGTCGGTGATCGCGCAGGTTCCGACCGCGCAGCAGATCATCCCGCTTGTCGTGGAGCAGAAGGCGGCGAATGCGCCGTCGACGTCCTACGACTATGAGCCGGAGGAGGACGAACTTCTGTCCCGGCTGCTGCCGCGCAATATCGCGGTCCAGATTTTCCGCGCGCTGCTGGAAAACAACGCCTCGTTCTACGGTGCTCAGATGAGCTCGATGGACAACGCAACCCGCAACGCCGGCGAAATGATCCGCAAGCAAACCCAGATCTATAACCGAACCCGTCAAGCCCAGATCACCAAGGAGCTGATCGAGATCATCTCCGGCGCCGAAGCGGTCTGACGCACGTAGCTAACGACGGTCGTTCAAGTACAGAATTTCGAAGGAGAGCTAATCATGGCCACAGCAGCTAACCAGATCGGTCGCGTCACCCAGGTCATGGGTGCCGTCGTCGACGTGCAGTTCGAGGGCCATCTGCCGGCCATTCTCAACGCGCTCGAAACCAAGAACGGCAACATCCGCCTCGTGCTGGAAGTTGCTCAGCATCTCGGCGAGTCCACCGTGCGCACGATCGCGATGGACGTCACCGAAGGTCTGGTGCGCGGCCAGGAAGTGAAAGACACCGGCCAGCCGATCGCGGTTCCGGTGGGTGACGGCACGCTCGGCCGCATCATGAACGTGATCGGCGAGCCGATCGACGAAGCCGGCCCGATCAAGTCGGAAGGCCTCCGCGCGATCCACCAGGAAGCGCCGAGCTACACCGACCAGTCGACCGAGGCTGAAATTCTCGTCACCGGCATCAAGGTCGTGGACCTGCTGGCGCCCTACGCCAAGGGCGGCAAGATCGGCCTGTTCGGCGGCGCCGGTGTCGGCAAGACCGTGCTGATCCAGGAACTGATCAACAACGTCGCGAAGGCGCACGGCGGTTACTCGGTGTTCGCCGGCGTCGGCGAGCGTACCCGCGAGGGCAACGACCTCTATCACGAGTTCATCGAGTCCAAGGTCAACGCCGATCCGCACAATCCGGATCCGAGCGTGAAGTCGAAGTGCGCGCTGGTGTTCGGCCAGATGAACGAGCCGCCCGGCGCCCGCGCCCGCGTCGGCCTCACCGGTTTGACGGTCGCCGAGCACTTCCGCGACCAGGGCCAGGACGTGTTGTTCTTCGTCGACAACATCTTCCGCTTCACCCAGGCCGGCTCCGAAGTGTCGGCGCTGCTGGGTCGTATTCCTTCGGCGGTGGGTTATCAGCCGACGCTTGCGACCGACATGGGCGCGCTGCAGGAGCGCATCACCACCACGCAGAAGGGTTCTATCACCTCGGTGCAGGCGATCTACGTGCCGGCCGACGACTTGACCGACCCGGCACCCGCGACCTCGTTCGCCCATTTGGACGCGACCACGGTGCTGAACCGCGCGATCTCGGAAAAGGGCATTTATCCGGCAGTGGACCCGCTCGACTCGACCTCGCGCATGCTCTCGCCGCTCGTCGTCGGTGAGGAGCACTACCAGACCGCCCGTATGGTCCAGCAGGTGCTGCAGCGCTACAAGTCGCTGCAGGACATCATCGCCATTCTCGGCATGGACGAACTGTCGGAAGAGGACAAGCTCGCGGTGGCCCGCGCCCGCAAGATCGAGCGCTTCCTGTCGCAGCCGTTCCACGTCGCCGAAATCTTCACCGGCTCGCCCGGCAAGTTCGTCGACCTCGCCGACACCATCAAGGGCTTCCGCGGGCTCTGCGAGGGCAAGTACGACCATCTGCCGGAAGCGGCGTTCTACATGGTCGGCACCATCGAAGAAGCCGTCGAGAAGGGCAAGAAGCTGGCGGCTGAAGCGGCCTAAGAGGCGAATAGCGAACAGGGAGCGGCGAATAGATAGACGCCATTCCTTTACTTCTCTACTTGCCATTCGCAATTCGCTACTCGCAGGTTTTCAATGGCTACCTTTCATTTCGATCTCGTCTCTCCTGAAAAGCTCGCCTTCTCCGGCGAGGTCGACCAGGTCGACATTCCCGGCGTGGAAGGCGATTTCGGCGTGCTCGCCGGACATGCGCCTATCGTCGCGGCGATCCGTCCGGGCATCCTGACCATCACCACCGGCGGCACGCATCAGAAGGTGATCGTGCTCGGCGGCCTGGCCGAAATGTCGGAGAAGGGCCTGACCGTGCTCGCCGACGTCGCGACCTCGCTGGAGGATCTCGACCGCGCGCAGCTCGCGGAGTCGATCACCCAGATGGAAGCCAAGCTTTCCGAGAAGGAAGGCTTCGAGCTTGATCACGCCATCGAGCGGCTCGACCACTTCAAGAGCATTCAGCAGGAACTCTCGTCCACCGCTATGCACTAAGCCCCGGAGCACAGCTTCGGGGCGCAGGGAAGGCCCAGGCGGAAGGTCAACTAAACCAGGCGCTCGTCACGGTGTGGCGCTTTTGTGATTTTGTGCGCCGGAATCCCGATTGCTTCACCCGCCCCTTGAGGGGGCGGGTCGGCTCATATGGAGCGCAGCGAAATGTGGGACGGGGTGGGGTGATCTCTCCACACGAGCAGAGTCGGATGGGGACGTCACCCCGCCTCGTCTCTCATCTACACCGCGACACTGCATGCGTGGAGAGGCTGTCACCCCACCTCGGTTCGCATTTCATGCGAACCGATCCTCCCCCTCCAGGGGAGGATAAGCGATCGGTTGCGCCGTGGAACTTCTCGCGGCATTGTTCCGGAGGCTGGTATCGATCCGGGGCTGTTCGCAATGAAGCGCAAAATCGCGGCGATTTTTGCAGCCGATATTGCCGGCTACTCCAGGCTGGTTGCCGAGGACGAGGAAGAGACGCTGCGCCGCCTGGCGTCGTACCGTCAGGTGACCGACGATTTCATTGCAAGAAGCGGCGGCCGCATTTTCAATACGGCCGGCGACGCTGTGCTCGCCGAGTTTGCGAGCGCGGTCGAAGCCGTGCGTTGCGCGATCGATATTCAGGAGAGCCTGCGTACCCGCAACATGGCATATCCGCCGAGCCGCCACATGTCCTTTCGCATCGGCATCACGATCGGCGACGTGGTCGAGCGCGACGGCGATCTCCTGGGTGATGGCGTCAACATCGCCGCCCGGCTGGAGGGACTGGCTGAAGTCGGCGGCATCTGCATTTCGCGCGCAGTGCACGAACAGGTTGCCAACAAGCTGTCGGTGCAGTTCGCCGATATCGGCGCGCAGGAAGTGAAGAACATCCCCACGCCGGTGCATGCCTATATGGTGGCGATGCGCCGCGACGACGGCACCTACGCGACGCCCCAGGTCAGGAAGCCGGCGAAAGCACAGAGCGCGGCGCAGCCGAACTGGATGTGGCCGGTTGCCGTCACCGTGGTCAGCCTGGCCGCGATCGGCGTCGGCGGCTTTCTCTATTTCACCAAGCTCGAGACATCGGTGCACTCAAAGGCCGCCGTACCCAGCGCTGTTCCATCGGCCGTGGCTGCGGCGTCGCCAGCGGTAACGTCTGCTGCCGTTCCCTCAGCTCCAGCCGCGGTTGCCACCGTGCCACCGCCCTCGACGCCGATCGCGGTTTCGTCGGACAGGCTGGCCGCCGCCAGCATTCCTTTCATCAGCGACAAGGCCCGCGCCACGCTCGCTTCCGACTACATCCCGGCTGCGGACTTCAAGGCCTTCGCGCTGAACGTGGGCGGCTTCAGCGCCTCCGTCTCGGCACAACCGAGCGAGGAGGCTGCGAAATCGGCGGCGGTGGAGCAGTGCCAGAAGCGCGCCGATACCGCGCAATCGCCGCGCAAATGCGAACTGTATGCGGTTGGCGACGCCGTCGTGTACGCGCCCGGCCGGCCGCCAATGCCGCCGCTCTCCTGGATCAGGCACGATGCCGTGACCGAGCAGCCCTTCGTCGCCAAAAATACTCCGCTCGCCCGCGACGCCAGCAAGGCCCGCCTGGAGACCGTGTATGTGCCGGCTCGCAAGAACAAGGCGCTCGCGCTGGGACCCGGTGGTGCGCTGTTCTTTCTCACTGCGCTCGATAGTGTCGAGGAAGCCGCGCGTCGGGCATTGGAAACATGCGGCGGGATCGCGGGCGTTCCCTGCACGATCGTCGCGTTCAACGATCATTTCGTCGTGCCGATTCCGGCCTCGCTCAAGGTCACCGGCTTCTTCAAGGTCGCCGGCAATTCGGCGATATCTGCCGATGCGCGCGATGACGTCGCGCGCCGGCTCGCGGATGCCCCGAGCGGTTGGAACGCTGTCGCGGTCGGGATGGCTGGCCGTCCGGGGGTGGGGCTGAAGGCGGCGACCGAGCAGGCGGCAGTCGATGTCGCGCTCGTCGAATGCGCCAGGCGCGACAGCAATTGTCAGGTGATTGCCATCGGTCCGTTAACGGTGGGGTCTAACTAGACCACGACCTGGTGGCGCCTGAAGCCGATTGATCGTTTGTCGGAGGAGTTTCGACAGGCCTGAACGTCTGGGGCCGCCGGCCGACGGCCAGCAGCAGGAACAGGCTGCGGTTACCCTGGTAACGGGCGGCCGGACGGCTACGCTCGCGCCCATGCATGAGCAGCGTGCCATTGTGATCGTGCAGCCACCACTCCCAACTGCGGCGGCGCTTGGTTACAGTCACTTCCATCATGCGAGCAAGACACCGAACAGCGCGGATTATTCACAGGTGTGTCGGTTAGTCTGCACAGCATGCAAAAGGTTCGCGAGCGACAACCGCATCGGGCGCATTTCTCGCGGCCGGGGCGCGACGATGCAAGCGTTATTGGGCGTACCCCGTAAAGTTACGGGCAACCATTCGGTAAACCTCGCGACGGAAAGGCACCACGAGGTCGGCGACGCGGTCGAGCCGTTCCCAGCGCCATGAGTCGAATTCGGCCGGCTGGCCGTTGCGCGGCGTCAGCGGATCGATCTCTTCGTCGCGGCCGGTGAAGCGCAGCGCGAACCATTTCTGCCGCTGGCCGCGAAATCGGGCCAGGCGATGCGTCGGTGGTCCGTCATAGGGCGGGAATTCATATGTCGTCCAATCGGTCTCACCGAGATATTCGGCGCTGACCGCGCCGGTCTCTTCCCAGAGTTCGCGCATCACCGCATCGCGCGGGTTCTCGCCGGCGTCGATGCCGCCCTGCGGCATTTGCCAATCCAGCCCTGGAAGAATGATCTCCGGCCCGTCGTCGCGAAAACGGCGGCCGATCAGCACCTGGCCCGAGGCGTTGAACAGCGCAATGCCCACGTTGGGCCGATAGGGTTTGCAAGAGGGCTCGTCAGTCAAAACGCTACTCGCCGGCGAGGCTGGAGAATTCCTTGACCACGCGTTCGTAGACCGGCCGCTTGAATGGCACGATCAGGTTCGGCAGATTCTTCATCGGCTCCCAGCGCCAGTTGACGAACTCCGCCTTGTGCCCGCCGCCGCCGGGGCTCGAGACGTTGATTTCGGCGTCCTTGCCGGTGAAGCGCACGGCGAACCATTTCTGGCGCTGGCCGCGATAGCGGCCCTTCCAGGCGCGGCCGGCCACCGTGCGCGGGATGTCGTAGATCAGCCAATCCGGAACTTCGCCGAGCTTCTCCACCGAGCGTACGCTGGTTTCCTCGTAAAGCTCGCGCTTGGCGGCCTCCCAGGTGTCCTCGCCGGGATCGACGCCACCCTGCGGCATCTGCCAGACATGCGTCTCGTCGACATGCTCGATGCCGCCGGCGCGGCGACCGATGAAGACCAGCCCGGCCGCATTGATCAGCATCATGCCGACGCAGGTCCGGTAAGGCAGGTCCTCGTAGCGCGCCATGTGCCTCACGTTTCCCTAAGTTGCATCAAGTCTACCCGCAATCGGTCGGTCCGCCGCCGTCCGGGAAAGTCCGGATCGCCGTCATCGGCTTGATCTCTAGCCTGATTTTGATTTCAGCATCGCCGTTGTCAATGGCACAAGCATAATGCCCCGGCTGTCCAGAGTCTTGATCCATGCGGCCAGCCGCTCGATTGAAATCGGCAGCGCCGAGGCGATGCCCACGGCCATCCCGCGCTCCTTGGCGAGCGTCTCCAGCTTGACCAGCGTCCGGTCGATCTCGGCCGAGGTCGGCACGGCGTCGATGGTGAAATCGGCCTTGGCGAATGGCATCGATTGGGACGCCGTCACGGCCGGCGCGGCGCTCCGCGGCGACGAGCCGTCGTCGAGATAACCGAGACCGCGCTTGGCCGCTTCGCGGATCACCGGCTGCATCAGGGTATCGGCGGCGGTGAACCGCGCGCCCATGAAATTGGCGATCCCGGCATAGCCCTGGAAGCGGCTGAGGTGCCAGTACAGCCGGTCGATGTTCTGTTCCGGCGTCAGGCTGGTGAGCAGGGTCTGCGGGCCGGGGTCATTGTCGGGATAGTCGAACGGCTCCATCGGAACCTGTAGCAGGATCTCATGGCGCTGCGCCCTGGCCCGTTCGGCCAGCGTGGCGGGGTCCGCCCCGTAAGGGGTGAAAGCCAGCGTCACCGCCGGCGGCAGCTTCATGATGGCATCGGCCGTCTTGGCGGCGCCGACTCCGAGGCCGACGACGACAATGGCGATGACGGGCATCTTGGCGGCCTTGGTGCGGTCGGCATCGGCGGCATAGACCGTGAACGGCTTCAGGCCGTCGGCCATGGCGGGGATCATGCCGTATTTGGATTTTTCCAGGAGCCGCTGGTCGATGCCGACCATGGCCGCCGCAGGCGCAGCCTCGGTGCCGGCCTTTTCGGTGGCATCGCCGCCGATCACGACATCCTGGCGCTTGCCGCTGGAGCCGTCGATGATGGTCACGGTCTTGCTGTCGCCGCTCGGCGTCTGCGCGGCGGATTTCGCAGCCGGTTCTGACTTTCCGGCGCCTGACGCGGGCGCCTTGTCATCCGCCGGCTGGCGCAGCGCGATACGGGCGATCGGTTCGCCGCCGAACGGGTTATCGGTGAACAGGGCGACGACAAGGAAGGCGACCAGGAACAGTCCGAGAAGGACCGCCAGCGCCTGCATCGCCGTGAAAGGCAGCCGGAACCGGCGGTTGCGGCGCTGCGTCTTCTGTCCGAGCGGCGTGCTCAGATCGTCGGTCGTTTCCGTCATGGACCTCCCCGAATCACCGGGGCCGACGATACCACGGCGTGGCCGGGCCAAGGCAGTTCCGGCAAAACCGCGGCCTTGTCCGGGCGCGCGTGCGGCATTCCTGCCGCCCAGCAAAAAGGGCGACCCGAAGGCCGCCCTCTTTCTTAAAATACCGTCAGGTACAGCCGATCAGTTCGCGGCCTTGGTGCCAGGTTTGTCGACCGCGGCCTTGTCGCCGGTGGCGGGAGCCGCGGTCGCCGTCGACTTGATGCCGTGCAGCAGGTCGGCCGCGGTCTTCAGCGCCTTGTCGTCCTTGGCGTCCGGCGGCACGTAGGACTGCGATCCGGTCTTCTCGTCGCCGTCGTTCTTCAGATGGCCGCGCAGCGAAGCCTCGCCCTTGGTATCGGTGCGCGCCTTCAGTTCTTCCGGCACGTCCTGCAGCACTTCGATATCGGGGACGATGCCCTTGGCCTGGATCGACTTGCCGGACGGCGTATAATAGCGCGCGGTGGTGAGCCGCAGCGCGCCATTGCCGCTGCCGAGCGGGATGATGGTCTGCACCGAGCCCTTGCCGAACGAACGCGTGCCGACCAGGGTCGCGCGCTTGTGGTCCTGCAGCGCGCCGGCGACGATTTCTGAAGCCGAGGCCGAGCCGCCGTTGACCAGCACGATGATCGGCTTGCCTTTGGTCAGGTCGCCCGAATGCGCCGCGCGGCGCTGGGTTTCCTCGGCATTGCGGCCGCGGGTCGAGACGATCTCGCCGCGCTCCAGGAAGGTGTCGGAAACGGTCACCGCTTCCTCCAGCAGGCCGCCCGGATTGTTTCTGAGATCGATGATGTAGCCCTTCAGCTTGTCGCCGATCTGATTCGAGAGATTGCCGATCTCGCGCTTGAGGCCTTCGGTGGTCTGCTCGTTGAACGTGGTGACGCGGATATAGGCGATGTCGTCCTGTTCAACGCGGGCGCGCACCGAGCGAACGCGGATGTTGTCGCGCACCAGCGTGACTTCGATCGGATTGTCCGAGCCCTTGCGGATGATCTTGAGGCGAATCTTGGTGTTGACCGGCCCACGCATCTTCTCGACCGCTTGGTTGAGGGTGAGACCCTGCACCGCTTCGTCGTCGAGATTGGTGATGATGTCGTTGGCCATGATGCCGGCCTTCGAAGCCGGGGTGTCGTCGATCGGCGAGACCACCTTGATCAGGCCCTCTTCCATCGTGACCTCGATGCCGAGCCCGCCGAACTCACCGCGGGTCTGCACCTGCATGTCGCGAAAACTCTTGGCGTCCATGTAGCTCGAATGCGGATCGAGGCCGGCCAGCATGCCGGAGATCGCCGACTCGACGAGCTTGCTGTCGTCCGGCTTCTCGACATAGTCGCTGCGCACGCGCTCGAACACGTCGCCGAACAGATTGAGCTGGCGGTAGGTGTCGGAGGTCGCCGCACGCGCGCTCGATCCCATCAAGATGGAACGGGGCTGCGTCACGAAGAGCGTCAAAGCCGCACCGGTGGCGGCGCTGAGTAGAATTACCGAAGTTTTGCGCATCATCCGCGAACCTTTTCGCCTTCATTTGCGGCCCACCATGGGCCTGAGTCGATTGGAGTGCCGTCCTTACGGAACTCGACGTAGAGCACCGGCTGGCTCGCGGTCGTCGCGAGAATGGATGCGACCTGGGACGTTGTCCCCATGGTCGCGACCGGCTCTCCCGTAAGTACAAACTGGCCGATGTTTACCGAAATGCGCTCCATCCCGGCGATCAGGACATGATACCCGCCCCCGGCATTGAGGATCAAGAGTTGTCCGTAGCTGCGGAAGGGTCCAGCGTAAACAACCCAGCCGTCACACGGGGTTGTGACCTGCGCGCCGGCTTTTGTTGCCAAGGAAATGCCTTTATCGACGCCGCCGGCGCCGTCGGAACCGCCAAATTCGCGAATCTTGCGGCCGTTAACCGGAAGCGCGAACAGGCCCTTGGCGGAGGCAAAGGCGATCGCCGGGCTCAGCCGGGCGGGGTCCTTCAGCCCGCCCAGGTTGGGTTTACCGGGCGGGGCAGCTGGTGCGCCCTGCAGGCTGGCGGTTGCCGCCGCCTTGGCCGCACTCTTCAGGTCCTGCTCCATTTTCGTGATCAGGCCCTGCAGGCCCTCGACCTGCCGTGACAGGTTGAGGGCGCGGGCGCCTTCGGCCTCGACGTCCTTTTCGATCGCGCTCTGCTTGCGCTGCCGCTCTTCCACCAATGCAGCCAGCCTCACCGAGTCTTCCTTCAGCTTGTCGCGGTCGCGGGCCAGAATGTCGCGCTCGGTGGCGATGGTCTTGCGCAGGTTCAGGAGTTCGCCGAGATCGGCGGCAAGCTTCTCCGCGCGGCCGCGCAGTTCGGGGACGACCGATCCGAGCAGCATCGCGGTGCGCAGCGATTGCAGCGCGTCTTCTGGCCGAACCAGCAGCGCCGGCGGCGTGCGCCGGCCCGCGCGCTGCAGCGCCGCCAACACCTCGACGATTTCGGCGCGGCGCGAATCGAGCGACGCCCTGACCTGCTGCTCGCGGCTGTCGAGCGGACGCAGGCGGCCCTCGGTCTCGCCGATCCGGGTCTCGACGCTGCGCACCTGGGTCGCGATCTCGATCAGTTGCTGGTTGAGCTTGGAGCGGTCCTGGCCGATCGCCGCGATATCGGCCTTGAGTTTCTGCTGCAGTTCGGCCGCCTTGCGCTGCTGCTCGCGTGCGGCCTCCAGCTCTTCCTCGCGCTGTTTGATGGCATCGGGAGAAATCGCAGTGGCCTGCTGCGCCGGGGCGGCGGGCTGCGCTACCGCCGGCGAAAGCGATGCGGCGAAGCTTGCGCAAAGCAGCAGGGCAATCGAGATCGGCGCCGGCCGTGGCAGGGCCCGGCTTGCAGTATCGAACAAGTGCATGTCCCGCGTTGAACGCATCAGGGTCTTTTAGGCGCTATTCGTAGTCACGTCACCTTGCCTTACGCGCGGTGGTAAGGGTGTCCGGCCAGAATGGTGGCGGCCCGATAGATCTGCTCGAGAAGCATGACACGGACCATTTGATGCGGCCAGGTCGCCGAGCCGAACGCAATGCGCTGTCGAGCCTTGCGCTGCAAATCGGGCGAAAGTCCGTCCGCGCCGCCGATTGTGAAAATCGTGCTGGCAATCCCCTCATCCCGCCACTGGCCCAGCTGGCGCGCGAACGCTGCGCTGTCGACGCTCTTGCCGTGCTCGTCCAGCGCCACCAGCACCGATTTCTCCGGTATTGCCGCTGTGATCGCCGCGGCTTCCTCGGCGATCCGGATCGCGGTGTCGCGCGCGCGGCTTTCCGGAATTTCATGGATCGAGAGGCCGCGAAAGCCGAGCTTGCGGCCGATATCCTCAAAACGCTCGCGATAGCGTTCGGCCAGTTCCCGCTCCGGGCCCTGTTTCAGCCGGCCGATTGAAACCACGACGAGGTGCATGAATGGTGTTTCTGGCGTGCGGCTTCTTCCGGCGTGCACTTGCCGGCACGCGCGCTTTTCGCGCGCGTCAGGCAGATTACATACGCCTCAGCCGATTCGCACCGGCCGAGAGTTCAGATCGCCGCCGCCGCCGGGTTCTGCGTCCACAACCGTTCGAGATTGTAGAATTCGCGCACCTCGGGTCTGAACACGTGCACGACCACATCGCCGGAATCGATCAGCACCCAGTCGCAATTGGGCAAGCCCTCGACATGGATATTCTTGATGCCGTTTTCCTTCAGCGTCTTCGTGACGTTTTCCGCGATCGCGCCGACATGCCGGTTGGCCCGGCCTGACGTGACGATCATGTAGTCGGAAAAGGCGGACTTGCCGCGAAGGTCGATGGTGACCGTCTCTTCCGCCTTCATATCGTCGAGGCGGGAGAGGATCATGTTCAGCGTCTTGTCGGCGTCGGGTTGCGCCTTCAAGGCCGCAGCTTCTGTCGATGTTTTACGCGGAGTCTTGGCGGACTTGGCTTTACTGCCGGCAGCCTTGCCAGAGGCCTTGGGTAAAACAGACTTGGACAATACAGGTGTGGCCAGGGACCATTCCTTTCACTGTATCGCGGGCGCCGAATCCCGACGTCCGCCGACTATACTAGGCATGTGGGGTTAATGGTTTCAATATTCCAGTGAATCCCACCCGCCGGTTCCAGACGAATTGTCACTTCTTTGCCTTCCAGCTCCCGTCCGGGTTCCGCAGTCCGGTGGACGACAGGTTCAGTTTCATGCCGGTGAGGAAAACCCAGGCGGGAGGGCGTTGATCCGCCAGCAGGGCCGCCTGATTTGCGGGCAACCGATAGCGCGCCAGGGCCTGTGCAGCCGGCGCGGCGAGCGCGCGGAAGCTCTGTGGCGGACGGTCGATCACGGCAATCGGCACCTCGGCGGCGATGCGCCGCCAGCTCTGCCAACGATGGAATTGCGCGAGATTGTCGGCGCCCATGATCCAGACGAAGCGCACACCGGAGACGCGGCGGCGCAACTGGATGATCGTATCGACAGTGTACCGGGTGCCGATGACAGCTTCGAGACAGCTGATGTCGATACGGGGATCATCGGCGACCTCGCGCGCGGCGCGGGCGCGCTCGGCCAAGCCGTGAAGCTGGCCATTGTCCTTGAGCGGATTGCCCGGCGTCAGCAGCCACCAGACGCGATCGAGCTTCAGGCGCTTCAGTGCAAACAGGCTGATGGCGCGATGCGCCGCGTGCGGCGGATTGAACGAGCCGCCGAGCAGGCCGATGCGCATTCCGTTGGTATGAAACGGGATGACTTGCGCGGCGGATTGCATTGGCATCAGCCGGGTCACCGCGCGCGCGGGGTTATATTCACGGCCGCGTCTGCCCGGTGCCGTGAACGCGGTATTTGAAGCTCGTCAACTGCTCGGCGCCGACCGGGCCACGGGCGTGGAATTTGCCGGTGGCGATGCCGATCTCCGCGCCGAAGCCGAACTCGCCGCCGTCGGCGAACTGCGTCGAGGCGTTGTGCAGCACGATCGCGGAATCGACCTCGCTGAGGAATTTCTCGGCCGCCTTCGCGTCCTCCGCCACGATCGCGTCGGTGTGGCGCGAGCCGTGGTTCTGGATATGCGCGATCGCCGCATCCACGCCGTCGACGACGCGCGCGGCAATGATGGCATCGAGATACTCGGTGTCCCAGTCGTCATCGGCAGCCGGCTTCACCCGCGCATCGATCTTCTGCACGGCTTCGTCGCCGCGCACCTCGCAGCCGGACTCGATCAGCATCTCGACCAGCGGCTTCAGTTTTGTCGCGGCGGCTGCGCGATCGACCAGCAACGTCTCGGCCGCGCCGCAGACGCCGGTGCGGCGCATTTTGGCGTTCAGCACGATCGACTTGGCCATGTCGAGATCGGCCGAACGGTCGACATAGACGTGGTTGACGCCTTCGAGATGCGCGAAAACCGGCACACGGGCTTCCGCTTCGACGCGCGCGACCAAGCTCTTGCCGCCGCGCGGCACGATCACATCGATGCCGCCGCTCAGGCCCGAGAGCATCAGGCCGACGGCGGCGCGGTCGCGAGTCGGTACCAGCGTGATGGCGGCTTCCGGCAAGCCCGCCTCGCGCAGCCCCTGTGCCAGGCATTCGTGAATGGCACGGCAGGAACGGAAACTGTCGGAGCCGCCGCGCAGGATCACCGCGTTGCCGGATTTCAGGCACAGCACGCCGGCGTCCGCCGCGACATTGGGACGGCTCTCGAAGATCACGCCGATCACGCCGAGCGGCACCCGCACGCGCTCGATGGTCATGCCGTTCGGCCGCTGCCAGCTCTCGGTGACGGTGCCGACGGGATCGGCGATGCCGCGCACGGTGGCGACGCCATCGGCCATGGATTCGATCCGCCCCGGCGTCAGCGTCAAGCGGTCGAGGAAGGCCGAGGTCGCGCCGCCGGCGCGGACTTCCGCGACGTCCTCGGCATTGGCCGCCAGGATCCTGGCCGCGTTGGCGCGGATCGCCCGCTCGATCGCCTCCAGCGCCCGGTTCTTCTGCTCCGGCGGCGCCAGCGCCAGCACACGCGCAGCAATGCGCGCCTGGGCGGCGAGGTCGGTCATCAGGGCAGGCAGATCGGCATTGCCGTCGATTGCCTTCAGGGGGGCGGTCATCGGAGGTCCCGGGGGCTGAAGTTAAGGTCATGTCCTAGCACGGAAATCCCGCTTTTGCGAGGTCCGGAACCGGCATGGCTGGCTGGCGCTGCCGTAAAATAGGTAGCTCGGCCAATGGCCTACCTGACCGGGATGGCTCCGGCCGGGCCCACGACCAGATCATCCCGGTGGATCATCTCGGCACGGCCCGAGACGCCCAAAATGGCCATCACGTCTGGCGACGACCGGCCCTTGATCTTCTCGGCGTCGTCGGCGTCGTAGGCGATGAGGCCGCGGCCGATCTCGTGGGTGTCGGGGCCGCGCACCACGACCGCGTCGCCGCGGGCGAACTGGCCGTCGATCCGGATCACGCCGGCCGGCAGCAGGCTCTTTCCGGCGCGAAGCGCGGCCACCGCGCCGGCATCGATGGTCAGCGTGCCCTTCGGCTCCAGCGAGCCCGCAATCCAGCGCTTGCGCGCGGTGACGGGGTTGGCGGGCGTCAGGAACCAGGTGCAGCGGCCGCCGTCGGCGATCGCCTGCAAGGGATGCTCGATCTTGCCGGACGCGATCAGCATATGCGTGCCCGACGTCGTCGCGATCTTCGCCGCCTCGATCTTGGTGTACATGCCGCCGCGCGACAATTCGGATTCCGCCGCGCCCGCCATGCCCTCGATTTCCGAGGTGACGGATTCCACGATCGGAATCAGTTTTGCGTTCGGATTGGCGCCGGGCGGTGCGTCATAGAGGCCGTCGATATCGGACAGCAGAATCAGCAAATCGGCGCTCGCCATGGTGGCAACGCGGGCGGCGAGGCGGTCATTGTCGCCGTAGCGGATTTCGTTGGTGGCGACCGTGTCGTTCTCGTTGATCACGGGTACCGCGCGCCATTCCAGCAGCTTTGCGATCGTCGAACGGGCGTTGAGATAGCGGCGGCGTTCCTCGGTGTCCTGCAGCGTCACCAGGATCTGTCCGGCGCCGATGCCGTGGGCCCCGAGCACTTCCGACCAGATCCGCGCCAGCGCGATTTGCCCGACCGCGGCAGCGCCCTGGCTTTCCTCGAGCTTGAGCGGGCCGCTCGGCAATTTGAGACGGCTGCGCCCCAACGCAATCGAGCCGGATGACACCACCAGCACGTCGCGGCCCTCGCCGTGCAGTTTGGCGATATCCGCCGCCAGCGCCGCCAGCCACGCCGAGCGTACTTCGCCGGCGTTCGAGTCGATCAGCAGCGAGGAGCCGACCTTGACGACGATGCGGCGGAAGTTTTTGAGCGCGGGGCGTTTCATGCTGCGGTCGGATGAAAGGGAGTGTCGGGAAGCAATACGCGCCGCTTCCGGGATTTGGAAGGGGCGGGCAGGGGAGACTTAACCGTGTATCAGCCCTGCGGCGGCGTCACCGGCGCCCACGGCTCCTGTCCACCCTTTGCCTTCAGCGACACCGGGGCCTCGCCGATTACCTCGACCAGCGCCTTGAGCGCTTCCGGCACGCCTTCGCCGGTCGCTGCCGAGATCAACAGCGGCGTCTTCTTCGCGGCGCGTTTCAGGCGATCGCGCTGCTTCTTCAATTCGTCCGGCGTCACCGCGTCGATCTTGTTCAGCGCGACGATCTCGATCTTGTCGGCGAGGTGACCCTCATAGGCTTCGAGTTCGGTCCGCACCGTCTTGTAGGCCTTGCCGGCGTGCTCGCAGGTCGCGTCGATCAGGTGCAGCAGCACGCGGCAGCGCTCGACATGGCCGAGGAAGCGGTCGCCGAGGCCGGCGCCTTCATGCGCGCCTTCGATCAGGCCGGGAATATCGGCGAGCACGAACTCGCGTCCGTCGGCATTCACGACGCCGAGCTGCGGATGCAGCGTGGTGAAGGGATAGTCCGCGATCTTCGGCTTGGCCGCGCTGACGACGGAAAGGAAGGTCGACTTGCCGGCATTGGGCAGGCCGACGAGGCCGGCGTCCGCAATCAACTTCAGCCGCAGCCAGATCCAGCGCTCCTCGCCCTCCTGGCCGGGATTGGCGTTGCGCGGCGCGCGGTTCGTCGAGGACTTGAAGTGCGCGTTGCCGAAACCGCCATTGCCGCCTTCGGCCAGCACGAATTTCTCGCCGAGCTCGGTGAAGTCGTGAATCAGCGTTTCGCGGTCCTCGTCAAAAATCTGCGTGCCGACCGGCACCTTGAGCACGATCGCTTTGCCGTTGGCGCCATGGCGGTCCTTGCCCATGCCATTGGTGCCCTTCTGCGCCTTGAAGTGCTGCTGGTAGCGATAGTCGATCAGCGTGTTCAGCCCGTCGACCGCCTCAATGACGACGTCGCCGCCGCGGCCGCCATTGCCGCCGGAAGGCCCGCCGAACTCGATGAATTTTTCGCGGCGGAACGCCACGCAGCCGTTACCGCCGTCGCCGGAGCGGATATAGACCTTTGCCTCGTCAAGGAATTTCATGATGGGCACTAGGTAGGGCAGGGGGGCCGTCGCGGCAACCCTCAAGCGGCCCTACATTGGCGAAAAGCCTTAATTTTCGGGCGTTTGTCCATTTCGAACCGGAACACCGCGCCTTATGAGCCCGGCCGCCGCCGCACCAGAAACTTCTGCATGCCTTCCAGCACCAGCTCCTTGCGCTGGTTGAAGACGGTCGAGCGCAGCGTCACCACGCCGGTGGTGCGGCCGGGGACCAGTTCGGTCACTTCGAGCGCGGGATAGAGGGTGTCGCCGGCATAGACCGGCTTCAGGAACTTGCTCGACTGTTCGAGGAAGCCGACCAGCGATTCCTCGAC
>CADEDX010000086.1:0-7390 GCA_902826195.1 uncultured Bradyrhizobium sp.
CCAGCGGAAACCCTCGACGAATTCCTACAAGTGAGCCATATACGAAGTGTTGCGAGGACCGATTGAATCCGCCCTGGATCGCCCGGTCAAGCCGGGCGACGAGGGTCTTGTCGTAACTCACGCCGCCGGTTGCGCCACGTTGTCGTCGGTCGACAGCAGATGAAGCAGCGCGCTCTTGATCGCGGCCTGGCGAGTCGGGGCGGTGATCTGGGCGCCGAGCAGGTCAGTCACGTAGAACACGTCGCGGGCGCGTTCGCCGAAGGTCGCGACATGGGCGGAAGCGATGTTGAGGTTGAGTTTCGAGATCGCGGTCGTGAGTTGATACAGCAGGCCGGGGCGATCGAGGCCGGATACCTCGATCACGGTGTAGCGGTCAGACCACTGGTTGTTGATGGTCACTTCCGGCTCGACCACGAAGGCGCGCTGCTTGCCGCGGTTGGCGGCCTTGCGCGCCACCACTTCGGGCAGCCGCAATTTGCCTTCCAGCACCTGCTCGATCATCTCGCCGATGCGGGTGGCGCGGCGTCCCTCGTCCTCGTCGCGATCGTATTCCCTTGAGATCGCGATGGTGTCGAGCGCGCGGCCGTCGGTCGTGGTGTAGATCTGCGCGTCGACGATATTGGCACCGGCCGACGCACAGGCGCCCGCGATGATCGACAGCAGCCACGGGTGGTCGGTCGCCAGTATCGTCAGCTCGGTGACGGCGCGCGCCTCGTCGAAGCCGACATTGACCGCGAGCTGATGCCCGGGCCGTTCGCTGGCGCGGATAAAACGCGCATGGCGGATCTTTCGCTGCAGGTCGACCTTCAGCCAGTAGGCGGGATAGTGCCGCCCGATATAGGCGGTGAGTTCGGCCTCCGGCCATTCGGTGAAGGCGGCGCGGAATTCGCGCTGCGCCACCTCAATACGCTGCGCGCGGTTCACTTCGGAGAAGCCGCCGGTCAGCACCGGCTCGGTCTCGTAATACAGCGTGCGCAGCAGCTGTGCCTTCCAGCCGTTCCACACCCCGGGGCCGACGCCGCGGATGTCGGCGGTGGTCAGGATGGTCAACAGCTTCATCTGCTCGACCGATTGCACGACCGCGGCAAAATTCTCGATCGTCTTGCGGTCGGAGAGGTCGCGCGACTGCGCCACCGTGGACATCGTCAGATGTTCCTCGATCAGCCACGCCACCAGTTCGGTGTCGGCGGTGTTGAAGCCGAGCCGCGGACAGAGCCGACGCGCCACCCGGGCGCCTGCGATCGAATGGTCCTCGGGCCGGCCCTTGGCGACGTCGTGCAGCAGCGTGGTGATGTAGATCACCGCGCGATGCTCGGGCTGGATCTTGCGGAATAGGTCGGAGGCGACGATGAACTCGTCGTTGCCGCCGCGCTCGATCTCCTGCAGATGGCCGATGCAGCGGATCAGATGCTCGTCCACCGTATAATGGTGGTACATGTTGAACTGCATCATCGACACGATCTTGCCGAAGGCGCGGATGAAGTGACCGAGCACGCCGGTCTCGTTCATGCGCCGCAGTACGATCTCGGCATTGTCGGAGGTCAGGATCTCCATGAACAGCCGGTTGGCGTCAGGGTTTTCCCGAAGCGGGGTGTTGATCAGCCTCAGCGAGCGCGTCACCGTGCGCATCGCATCGGGATGGAAGGCGAGATTGTTCTTCTGCGCCAACCGGAAGATCCGGATCAAATTGACCGGGTCGTGCTTGAAGATGTCCGGCGCGGCGAGATTGATGCGGTTGTTGTCGATGATGAAGTCATCGCTTTCGGGCACCCGCCGCCGCTGCACGCTCGGCCGCAGCCGCGCCACCATCCGGCTAAGCACCGGCGCCGGCTTGGCCTGCTCGTCCTCCAGCTTGGCGCACAGGATCGCGGTCAGGTCGCCGACGTCCTTGGCGATCAGGAAGTAGTGCTTCATGAAGCGTTCGACATCCTGCATGCCGGGATGCGACGTATAGCCGAGTCGAACCGCGATCTCGCGCTGCATGTCGAACGACAGCCGCTCCTCGGCGCGCCCCGAGACGAAATGCAGGTTGCAGCGCACCGACCACAGGAAGTCGGCACAGCGGCGGAAGATCCGGTACTCCTGCGCGTCGAACACGCCGCGATCGACCAGTTCGCTGGTCTCGCGCACGCGATAGACATATTTCGCGATCCAGAACAGCGTATGCAGGTCGCGCAGGCCGCCCTTGCCGTCCTTGACGTTGGGCTCGACCAGGTAGCGCGATTGCCCGCCGCGGCGGTGGCGTTCCTCGCGCTCGGCGAGTTTTGCGGTGACGAATTCGGAGGCCGTGCCCTGCACCACCTCCTTGTCGAACCGCTCCACCAGTTCGTGATAGAGCGGCTGGTCGCCGGTCAAAAACCGCGTCTCCAGGATCGCGGTGCGGATCGTCATGTCGCCGCGCGCCTGGCGGATGCATTCGTCGACCGAGCGGGTGGCGTGGCCGACCTTCAGTCCCATGTCCCACAGGCAATAGAGAATGGCTTCGGCGACCTGTTCGCCCCAGGCGGTCTGCTTGTAGGGCAGGATGAACAGCAGATCGATGTCGGACTCCGGCGCCATCAGGCCGCGGCCGTAGCCGCCGGTGGCGACAACCGCCATACGCTCGGCGCCGGAAGGCACGTGCGAGCGATAGAGGTGCCGCGTCGCCGCCGAATAGAGGATGCGGATGATCTCGTCCTGCATGAAGCACAGCCGCTCCGCGCAGCGGCGGCCATTGCGGTCCTTCAGCAGGATGGACTCTGCGGTAGCGCGCGCCGCGATCATCTCTGCCTTGAGCAATTGCGCCAGTGCTGAGCGAAAGACGTCCTCGCGGCCGGCATGTTTTTCCGCCAGCGCATCGACCGCTGCGGTGATCCGCGCGGTCTCGAAACGTTCATCCGCCCCGGGGCGGTCTTCAGTCACGAGGTTATCCATCGTCCATCCCGATATCGGACCGCGCGGGGGCTGTCACTGATGATTGTAGGCCGGCAGCAGTTCTATGCTGGATTCGGCTCGCTTAAGGAAAAGTAGTCCTAGCGGCTTCGCATCGCCGACATGTATTTTCTCGTTGCCTCGGCGCCTAACATGTTGAAAAACAATGGCGTTTTCCATGCCATCGGGAGGGGCAGCATGTCCAGGATTTCACGGCGGGCGATCGCCACCATGTTAGCGGTTTCGACCTTGTTGCCCGGCGCGGCCTTTGCCGCCGACGCACTCAAGGAGATTCGCATCGACTGGGCGACCTACAATCCGGTCTCCATGGTCCTCAAGCAGAAGGGCCTCCTGGAGAAGGAATTCGCCAAGGACAGCATCAGCATCGTCTGGGTGCAATCCGCCGGCTCTAACAAGGCGCTCGAATTCCTCAATGCAGGCTCGATCGATTTCGGTTCGACCGCCGGCTCGGCGGCGCTGGTCGCCAGGATCAACGGCAACCCGATCAAGTCGATCTATGTCTATTCGCGGCCCGAATGGACTGCGCTGGTGACGGGCAAGGACTCCAAGATCGCGAACGTCGCCGAACTCAAGGGCAAGCGCGTTGCGGTGACCCGCGGCACCGATCCGCACATCTTCCTGGTGCGTGCGTTGCTCGACGCCAGCCTCACCGAAAAGGACATCACCCCGGTGCTGCTGCAGCATGCCGACGGCAAGACCGCGTTGATCCGCGGCGACGTCGACGCTTGGGCTGGTCTCGACCCCATGATGGCCCAGGCCGAAGTCGAGGAGGGCGCAAAACTGTTCTTCCGCAAGGCCGACGCCAATACCTGGGGCATCCTCAATGTGCGCGAGCAGTTCTTGAAGGATCATCCCGACGCCGTCCGCCGCGTGCTGGCGGTCTACGAGGAAGCGCGCAAATATTCGCTGGCCAATTACGACGACCTGAAGAAGACATTTATCGGCGTGACCAGGCTACCCGAGGCCGTCGTCGACAAGCAGCTCAAGGAGCGCACCGATCTGACCCACAGCCGCATCGGCGCCCCGCAGCGCGCCTCCATCCTCGCCGCAGGCCTCGCTTTGCAGCAGGCCGGCGTGGTCGACGCCAAGGTTGACGTCAAGGCGACCCTGGATGCGCTGATCGACGACCAGGTCCCGCTGCCGACGAATTGAAACTTAGGGGCGCGGCGTCGTCCCTGCGAACGCAGGGACGGCCGTCATTGTGGTTCTCGGTGGCTATCATCTCGTGCACAACCAAAGCCGGTGGCTATGGGTCCCTGTGTTCGCAGGGACGACGAGGGGATAGAGGCGCGATCAAACCTCAAACTTGCAATCCCGCGCGAGACGCGTTCTTGCTATGACCATGTCTGCTGAACTCCCCGTGACCCTCGAACGCGCCGACACGACGGCCGCGCCGCCACCCTCCGCGCGCCTGCTTCGTTACGCGCGCCCGGCGCTTGGGCTGTTGCTGCCGGTCGGGCTGGCGCTGTTCTGGGAGCTTTGGGTCGCCCTCGGCTATTCCAACGGCCGGCTGGTGCCGCCGCCGACCAAGATTTTCGCGACCGTCATGGAACTGGCGAAAAGCGGCGAGCTGTCGCGGCATATCGCGGCGACAGTGACGCGCGTTGCCGCCGGCTTCGGCCTCGGCGTCGCCGCCGGGACCATCCTCGGCGCCGTTTCCGGTTATTGGGGGGTGGTGCGGCAGTTGCTCGATCCGACCGTGCAGGCGCTGCGCGCGATCCCCTCGATCGCCTGGGTGCCGCTGTTCATCCTGTGGCTCGGCATTTTCGAGACGTCGAAGGTCGCGCTGATCGCGGTTGGCGTGTTTTTCCCGGTCTATCTCGGCGTGATGGGCGCGATCCTCTCGGTCGATCGCAAGATCGTCGAGGTCGGCCGCATCTTCCGGCTCTCCGGGCCAGCGATGATCCGCCGTATCCTGCTGCCCGCGGTGCTGCCGGCCTATGTCGTTGCGCTGCGCGTCGGCCTTGGGCTGGGTTGGATGTTCGTCGTTGCCGCCGAATTCATGGGCGCGTCCGAAGGCCTCGGCTATCTCCTGATCGACGGCCAGCAGCTCGGCAAGCCGGCGCAGATCGTGGCGGCGATCGTGATTTTTGCCATCCTCGGCAAAACCACCGACTGGCTGATCGAGCTTGCCACAGCGCCCTTGCTGCGCTGGCAGGACGCGTTCGGCCGCCAGGGCGGAGCCGCCTGATGCTCGCGCTGGAAAAAGTCGGCAAGACCTATCCGAACGGCGTGCACGCGCTGGAGCGGTTTTCCGCCGAAATCAAACCCGGCGAAATCGTTGCGATCATCGGTGGCTCCGGCTGCGGAAAGTCGACGCTGCTGCGCGCCATCGCCGGCCTCGACCGCGCCTCGACGGGCACGGTGACGCTGGACAACGCCGTGATCACGGCGCCGCATGCCAAGATCGGCATCATCTTCCAGGAGCCGCGGTTGCTGCCCTGGCTCAGCGTCGCCGACAATATCGGTTTTGGCCTGTCGGATCTGCCGGCAGACGTGCGGCGTGAGAAAGTGGCGCAGGCGCTGGCGCGGGTCGGCCTTGCCGACAAGGCAAAGGCCTGGCCGCGCGAACTCTCCGGCGGGCAGGCCCAGCGAGTGGCGATTGCGCGCGCGCTGGTGCCGCAGCCGGAAGTGCTGCTGCTCGACGAACCGTTCTCCGCGCTCGACGCCTTCACGCGCCGCGACCTGCAGGATCATCTGCTCGACCTCTGGAATGACACCCGCCCGACGCTGATCCTGGTGACCCACGATGTTGACGAGGCCGTGGTGCTGGCGGACCGCGTGCTGGTTATGCGGCCGCGGCCGGGCCGGCTGTTCGAGGCAATCCGGATCAACCTGACGCGGCCGCGCGACCGAAGCTCGCCATTATTCGAAAATTTTAAGCGTCACGTGCTGACCTCGCTCGATCGCTCGCTCGACCGCAACGTGCCCGATGCCGACCCAAAAACCGTGGCCGGCGAAGCGATGTGGTGGTGACAGCGGCGTCATTTCGCACTAAATCCGGCTGGCAAAAAGAACAGCCGGGAGACGAAGATGGACGCCGCCGAACTCCGCGCGATGCAGGCCCCGATCAAGGAACGTTACAAGACCGACCCTTCGGCCGCGGTCATTACCCTCAAAGCCAGGGGCTCGATCGACAATGAAGGCCTCACCTGCAAGGTCGAGACCGGCCGCGCGCTGGCGGTCGCCGGTCTCCATCCGGCCACCGGCGGCTCCGGCCTGGAACTGTGCTCCGGCGACATGCTGCTGGAAGCGCTGGTCGCCTGCGCCGGCGTCACGCTGAAGTCGGTCGCCACCGCCGTCGAAGTGCCGCTGAAGGTCGGCAACGTCATTGCCGAAGGCGACCTCGATTTTCGCGGCACGCTCGGCGTCGCCAAGGACGCTCCGGTCGGCTTTGAGGAAATCCGCCTGCGCTTCGAGGTCGACACCGACGCGCCGCAGGACAAGCTCGATTTGCTGCTGAAACTCACCGAACGTTATTGCGTGGTTTACCAGACCATCAAGAACGGCCCGAAGGTTTCCGTGACGATGAAGCGGGTGTGAGGCAATCTCTCTCGTCGTCCCTGCGAACGCAGGGACCCATAGCCACCGAAGTCCGTGGGTGCGGGAAGTATCAGCTCGCATTTCCCAAAATCGAGAAGCCGCGGCGTATGGGTCCCTGCGTTCGCAGGGACGACGGATAGATGTCCCCCGAACTTGCCTTCGTCCTCGTGCTGGCCTTACGCATGGCGATCACCGCAGCGTTCGTCGTGACGGCCTCCATCGTCACCGAACGCTCCGGCCCCGTGATCGGCGCGCTGGTTGCGACGCTGCCGATATCGGCGGGACCATCCTACGTCTTCCTCGCGCTCGATCATGACGCCGCCTTCGTCGCGGAGGGGGCGCTGGCCAGCCTGCCGATCAACGCCGCGACGATCTTCCTCGCGCTCACTTACGTCGTGCTGGCGCAGCGCCAGGGCGCGCTGGTCAGTTGCCTCACGGCCGTCGTTGTATGGTTCGCTCTCGCCGCGCTCATCCGCGCGGTGCCATGGTCGCTCGCCGGCGGTCTCATCGTGAATGCCGTCGCCTACGCCATCTGTGTGCCACTGCTTGCGCGCTACCGCCACGCCAGAATGCCGCCGATCCGCCGGCGCTGGTACGATATCCCGCTGCGCGCATCGCTGGTCGCGACGCTGGTGGCGACGGTGGTCACGACGTCGAGTTGGGTCGGCCCCAAGGTCAGTGGCATGATTGCGCTGTTCCCGATCGTGTTCACCTCCATGATGCTGATCCTGCATCCGCGCATCGGCGGGCGGCCGACCGCCGCCGTGCTCGCCAACAGCGCCTGGGGCCTGATCGGCCTCGGCATTGCGATTGCGGTGCTGCATGTCGCAGCATTGCAATTCGGTTCGGCGATCGGGCTCGGCCTGGCGCTGGCCACCTGCGTGGGATGGGACCTGGGCCTGTGGTGGCTCGTACC
>CADEDX010000086.1:7400-11983 GCA_902826195.1 uncultured Bradyrhizobium sp.
GCGGCAATACCGCACTCGGCAATTTCGGAAGCTATCGCGAGGTCGACGGCGAGATCGTGTCCCGGATTCGGACCCGGCGTAACAGGGCATCACCGCATCGGAGAAACCTGGTCAGTGCCGACCAGGTCACCATCAACATTCGCGGCAAGCCGCAAGGCGACGTCTGGCATTTTGAAGGCAATGTTTTAGAAGACGCCGGCTCGGTGTTCCGCGCGGTCATGACGCCGCTTGGCAATGACGATATTCCGCCGCCGGGACCGGTCGGCGAGGGCGGCATCGTCAGCGGGCTCTACTCGATCGACATCCGGATGCTGGACGGCCTCGCCGGCGGGCAAACCGGTGTGATGCTGCTGAAGGATGGCCGCATTCTCGGCGGCGACGCGTTCTTCTATTATCTCGGCGCCTATACTTCGAAGAACGGCCGCTGGAAGGGCGAGTTCGTCAACCAGGAGCACACCCCGGCCAAAGACGAGCATCCGCTGTTCGGCGGTCATGAGGTCGGCATCGGCTTCTCGGGCCGTTGCAGCGCCGACGGTGCAGAGATGGAGGCGACGGCGCTGGCAGGCAAGCGCAGCATCCGTTTTGCGGCGACGCTGAAACTGATCCAGCCATTTGCGGGGTAATAGCCGTAGCTTCGTAGCCCGAATGAGCGCAGCGATATGCGGGGCGAAGCTTACACCGGTCCCGCTACGCCCCCCTACTGCTTCGGCAATTTCGCCTTCAGCGCATACAGCGCCTCCAGCGCCTCGCGCGGCGACATCTCGTCCGGATGCAGCGACTTCACCGCTTCCATCAACTTCTCCGCCTCGCTCGGCGGCGCGGCCTCGACGGCGGCGCGGGAGGGGACAGCGAACAGCGGCAGATCGTCGGCGAGCGCGCGCGCGGTCTGGCCGCGGTCCTGCGCCTCGAGTTTTGCCAATACCGATTTGGCCCGCGCGATCACGGCCGGGGGAAGCCCTGCAAGTTTCGCTACCTGGATGCCGTAGGAGCGGTCGGCGGAACCGGGTAGCACCTCGTGCAGGAACACGACGTCGCCCTGCCATTCCTTGACCCGTACGGTGGCATTGAACATCCGCGGCAGCTTTGCGGAAAGCGCGGTCAGTTCGTGATAATGCGTCGCGAACAAGGCGCGGCAGCGGTTGGCCTCGTGCAGATGCTCGATCGCGGCCCAGGCGATCGACAGGCCGTCGAAGGTCGCGGTGCCGCGGCCGATTTCATCGAGGATCACGAGTGAACGCTCGCTGGCCTGATTCAGAATGACGGCGGTTTCGACCATCTCGACCATGAAGGTGGAGCGCCCGCGTGCCAGATCGTCCGCCGCGCCGACGCGGGAGAACAGCCGGTCGACGACGCCGATCCGCGCGCGCGACGCCGGCACATAGGAGCCGATCTGCGCCAGCAGCGCGATCAATGCGTTCTGGCGCAGGAAGGTCGATTTACCCGCCATGTTCGGGCCGGTGATCAGCCAGATCTGGCCGGATTTCTGCGCGGGTCCGGGTGAGAGATCGCAGGCATTGGCGATGAACGGTTGCCCGTCGCGCTTCAGCGCCTGCTCGACCACGGGATGCCGGCCGCCCTCGACGGCAAAGCCGAGCGAGCCGTCGACCTCGGGCCGCACGTAATTGTCGTCGACGGCGAGTTTCGCCAGCGACGTGGCGACATCAAGCATCGCAAACGAATGTGCCGCGCTGCGCAGATCGTCGCTGGCGGCAAGCGCCATGGCGCAGAGCCGCTCGAAGATTTCCAGCTCCAATCCGAGTGCGCGGTCGCCGGCGTTGGCGATCTTGGCTTCGATCTCGCCGAGTTCGGCGGTGGTGAAGCGAACCTGCCCCGCCAGCGTCTGGCGATGGATGAAGGTCGCATTCAGCGGCGGCGCCATCAGTCTGTCGCCGTGCTGCGCGGTCACCTCGACGAAATAGCCGAGCACATTGTTGTGCCGGATCTTCAACGCCTTGATGCCAGTGTCCTCGGCATAGCGCGCCTGCATCGCGGCGACGACGAGCCGGGAGGCGTCGCGCAGGTTCCGGCTTTCGTCCAATGCAGGCTCGTAGCCCTCGCGGATAAACCCGCCGTCGCGCTTGATCAGCGGCAGTTGTTCGGCCAGCGCGCATTCGAATTCGCGGGCGAGGTCACGCGAGGGGCGACGCAGCGCCTCCATCACGGCCACGATCTCCGGCGGCGGTGCTTCGAGTTGCGCCAGCCGCGCCAGCGCCTCATCCGCGGCGAGGATGCCGTCGCGCAAACCTGCAAGGTCGCGCGGGCCGCCGCGTCCGACCGACAGCCGCGCCAACGCGCGCGACATGTCGGGGGCGGCCTTGAGCGAGGTGCGGACATCGTCACGGGCCGCGCTATCGGAAACGAATGTCGCAATCGCATCCAGCCGCCGTGCGATGCCTGCGCTGTCGGTGAGCGGGGCGGCGAGGCGTTGTGCCAATAGCCGCGAGCCCGCGGCGGTGACCGTGGAGTCGATCGCATCGAGCAGCGATCCGCGACGTTCGCCGGCCAGCGTGCGGGTCAGTTCGAGATTGGCGCGCGTGGCGGGATCGATCGCCATCGTGGTGCCGGCGGCCTCGCGCGAGGGCGGCGACAGCGGCGGACGTTTCCCCACCTGCGTGCGGTCGATATAGGTGACGGCGGCAGCCGCCGCGGTCGCCTCCAGCCGCGACATCGCGGCGAGGCCATCCATGGTCGCGACCGCGAAATAATCGCACAGCCGCCGCTCCGCGGTGGCGCCGTCGAACACGTCGCGGGTCAAGGGCGTCACCGAGGGCAGTTCGCGCAGCAGCGGACCGAGATCGGCATCGCCGTAGAGCGCGTCTGTGACGATTACCTCGTTGGGATTGATGCGCGCCAGCGTCGCCGCCAGTTCCGCGGTCGAACATTCCGTGACCATGAACTCGGACGTCGAAATGTCGATCCAGGCCAGTCCCACGCGGTCGCCGCCGCTCGAGCCACGGGCGCGCGCAATCGCCAGCAAGTAATTGTTGGTACGGGCATCGAGCAGCGTGTCTTCGGTCAGCGTGCCCGGCGTCACCAGCCGCACCACGCCGCGGGCCACCGGGCCCTTGTTGCCGCGGGCGCGGGCGGCGGCCGGATTCTCGGTCTGCTCGCACACGGCCACGCGATGGCCGGCATTGATCAGGCGGTGCAGATAATCCTCGGAGCGTTCCACCGGCACGCCGCACATCGGGATGTCCATGCCCTGATGCTTGCCGCGCTTGGTCAGCACGATGCCGAGAGTCCGGGATGCGATTTCCGCGTCCTCGAAGAACAGCTCGTAGAAATCGCCCATCCGGTAGAACAGCAACAGCCCGGGATGGGCGGCCTTGATCTCGAGATACTGTTCCATCATTGGCGTGACGCGCGAACTCGCGTCAGCAGCCGGCGTGGCTTCGGGCGGTGCGGGAGCGGGGATGGATTGCTGGATCGTCATCGCGGCGCAACCTATAGAATTTCGCCCGCCGGTCCTATTCCTTTGCCCTTTTTCTCCGAGTTTTCCACGTCCCGCCAACCCCTGTTGATCACGTCAGCGTTGAGGACATGACGGACCTCACGTGAAAGCACGCCCGGGAACGACGCTTCGATTGACCTGCCGCGGGCGCGCTCCTAAAACTCGCCATCAACCCAGCGAAACAGCGCCTAACGCGCGGCATTCAGGGAGAGATTTGATGCGTGATGTGTTCATTTGCGATGCCGTCCGGACCCCGATCGGCCGTTTCGGCGGTTCGCTCGCCAAGGTTCGCGCCGACGATCTGGCCGCCGTTCCGATCAAGGCGCTGATGGCGAAGCATCCCGGCCTCGACTGGGCTGCCGTCGATGAGGTGTTTTTCGGCTGCGCCAACCAGGCCGGCGAGGATAACCGCAACGTGGCGCGGATGGCGCTGTTGCTGGCGGGCATGCCGGAGTCGGTTCCCGGCCAGACCCTCAATCGCCTTTGTGCGTCCGGCCTCGATGCCGTAGGCGCTGCAGGCCGCGCGATCCGCGCGGGCGAGATCGATTTCGCGATCGCCGGCGGCGTCGAATCCATGACTCGCGCGCCGTTCGTGATGGGCAAGGCGCCCGAGGCGTTCGCGCGCTCGGCCGAGATTTATGACACCACCATCGGCTGGCGTTTCATCAATCCCCTGATGAAGGCGCAGTACGGCGTCGATGCGATGCCGGAAACCGGCGAGAACGTCGCCGAGGAATTCCAGGTCTCGCGCGCGGACCAGGATGCGATGGCGATCCGCTCGCAGCAGCGCGCCGGCGCCGCGATTGCGTCAGGCTATTTCGCCGAGGAAATCACGCCCGTCTCGGTGCCGGGCGGCAAGGCTGGCCCGATCACGGTCGACAAGGATGAGCATCCGCGCCCGGAGACCACGCTGGAAGGCCTGACCAAGCTGAAGCCGATCGTGCGTAATCCCGGCACGGTCACCGCAGGCAATGCGTCCGGCGTCAATGACGGTGCGGCGGCGATGATCCTCGCGTCCGAAGCTGCCGTGAAAAAGCACGGGCTGACGCCGCGGGCGCGCATCCTCGGGCTGGCGTCTGCCGCGGTGCCGCCGCGCATCTGGTCCACTTGAGCCGAAGACATGGAACTGACA
>CADEDX010000086.1:12017-16832 GCA_902826195.1 uncultured Bradyrhizobium sp.
CTGCGGCAACTGGGCGTCGAGGACGACGCCGACTTTGTCAACCCGCATGGCGGCGCGATTGCGCTCGGCCATCCGCTCGGCATGAGCGGGGCGCGGCTGGCGCTGACGGCGGTGCACGGCATGGAGAAGCGGGGCGGGAAGCTTGCCCTGGCAACCATGTGCGTCGGCGTCGGCCAGGGCGTCGCGGTCGCCATCGAAAAGATCAACTGACGCCTCCGGGCGTCATTCCGGGGCGATGCGCAGCATCGAAACCGGAATCCATCTATCTGCGGAACGAGCCGCAAAATGGATTCCGGGTTCGTGCGACGCGCGTCCCCGAATGACGGAGGCAGGAAAGGCGTTAAAACCGCTCTTTCCCAAATTAGTTATGTCATATAATGATTGTCGGCGCCTGAACGGAGCGCGCGACGAGGGAAGGATACGTCATGACATTGGTCTATCCAGTGCAAAGTCTTGCGGCGCATCCGCCGCGGCTGTCTCCCGGCTACAAGAGCACCGTCAAGCGCTCGCCGACCAAGCCGTTGATCCCGATGCGGCACACGCTGTCGGAACTGACCGGGCCGGTCTACGGCCACGAGACGGTGCGCGAGCACGACCACGACCTCACTGTTCACGGCAAGGCTGAGCCGATCGGCGAACGCATCATCGTGCACGGCAACGTCCTGGATGAAGACGGCCGCGGCGTACCGAATGCACTGGTCGAACTTTGGCAGGCCAATTCCTGCGGCCGTTACGTCCATGTCGTCGACCAGCATCCCGCGCCGCTCGATCCGAATTTCACCGGCGCCGGCCGCGCACAGACCGATGCGAAAGGCTATTACCGCTTCGTCACCATCAAGCCTGGCGCCTACCCCTGGGGCAATCACCACAACGCCTGGCGGCCGGCGCACATCCACTTTTCCGTGTTCGGTTATTCCTTCGTCTCGCGCCTCGTCACGCAGATGTATTTTCCCGGCGATCCACTGTTTCCGTTCGATCCGATCTTCAACTCGGTGACCGACGAGAAGGCGCGCAACCGGATGATCTCGTCATTCGATCTGGAAAACACCAAGCCGGATTGGGCGCTGTGCTACCGCTTCGACATTGTGCTGCGCGGGCGCAACGCTACACCGATGGAGACCAAGTAAGTGTCACAGGCCAAACCGGACGGGGTCACCCCGTCGCAAACCGTCGGTCCTTATTTCGCCTACGGCCTGACGCCGGGCGACAAATATGACTGGAACGATGCCTTCGGCAACAACCTCGTCACCCCTGATGCATCGGGCGAGCGCATCCGCGTCGAGGGGACGGTGTTCGACGGCGACGGCGTACCGGTCGTCGACTGCATGCTGGAGATCTGGCAGGCGGACGCGCAGGGCCGCTTCTCCGATCCGCAGGACAAGCGCGCCATCCCGAACTCGTCGTTCAAGGGCTTTGGCCGCGTCGGCACCGACGCGAAGGGCGGCTACGCCTTCGATACCATCACGCCGGGCAGCGTGCCCGATCCCGACGGCAAGCCGCAGGCGCCGCATATCGTGATCGCAATTTACGCCCGTGGCATGCTGCTGCATCTCTATTCGCGGATCTATTTCGACGGCGATGCGGCCAACGCCGCCGATCCGGTGCTGGCGCTGGTGCCGGCCGACCGCCGCGCCACGCTGGTCGCGACGCGGCAGCCGGGCGATAAGGCGGTCTATCGTTTTGACATCCATCTGCAGGGCGACAAGGAAACGGTGTTCTTCGACGTCTGATCGGCGTTCAAATTGCGCGGAAGATGTCGTCGATGGCTCAATTCTCTGCCCGCGAAAAATTCCTGACCGGGCTGATCGGCGCGCCCATCGCAGCATCTGCCGCGCCGGCGATGCACGAGCAGGCGGCCGAGGCGCTTGGCGTTCGCTGCCACTACCAACTGATCGAATTCGCGGGCGCTGATATGGCAACCCTGCGCGCGCTGCTCGACGGCGTCAGGCGCCTCGGCTTCGCCGGCGTCAACGTCACGTTTCCCTACAAGGAAGCCGTGATCCCGTTGCTCGATGATCTGTCGGCGCGGGCGTGCGATATCGGCGCGGTCAACACCGTCGTCGTGCGCGACGGACGGCTGATCGGCCACAACACCGACACCACGGGTTTTGAGCGCGCGATCGGCGAGATGGGCGTTGTCGCCGGTCATGGCGCGGTCGCGCTGATCGGCGCCGGCGGCGTCGGCAAAGCCATCGCGTTCGCGCTCGCCAATCTCGGCGTCGCCGAACTCAGCATATTCGATGCAGATCGCGCCAAGGCCGAAGCGCTGGCGATGCAATTGCGCGGCCGTCTGCGCGCGCGGGTCGCCGATGATGTCGCGAGCGCGCTGCAGGGCGCTGCTGGCGTGGTCAACGCAACGCCGGTCGGCATGCTGCCGGATCGCGGCATGGCGGTGCCGGAAGTGCTGCTGCACCGCGGCCTCTGGGTCGCCGACGCGGTCTACACGCCGCTCTGGACGCCGCTGCTGACCGCAGCAAGAGCAACAGGCGCCAAGGTTATGACCGGTCGCGAGCTTGCGATCTACCAGGCCGCGGATGCGTTCGAATTGTTTACCGGATTAAAGCCGCCGATTGCCGCCATCGGCGACGCGTTCGATGCCGTAATGGCCAGCCGATACGGCGCCGCATAACGAATTTTATGTCCCTCAGCAATCGGTGACCGCGCCGCCCACAGGTCGGCAGATGGTTTATGGCCGCGTCGACAAGTTGTCGCCAACTCTTGACCGTAACAGTCCAGTTATATAACTGTATCTTTATATAGCTGGATTGAGATGTAGAATGTCTAACCTCGACGCCACCTTTTCCGCGCTGGCCGACCCGACCCGCCGGGCGATTTTGGCGCGTCTGGCGCTGGGCGAAGCGACCGTCATGGAACTGGCCGAGCCTTTCGACATGACGCAGCCGGCGATCTCCCGCCATCTGAAAGTTCTCGAAGGTGCAGGGCTGATCACCCGCCGCGTCGAGGGCACCAAACGGCCGTGCCGGCTGGCGCCGGCCGCCGTCAACGAGATCGACCAGTGGCTCGGCATGCTCCGGAAAGCCCTATCTGCGAATTACGACCGGCTCGACGACGTTCTGGCCGCGATGAAAGCCGAAAAGTGAAAGGTACATGCGATGAGCAAGATGACGTTGAAGACCGAAGGCGACCGCCATGTCGTCGTGACCAGGCGTTTCGCCGCCGCGCCGGAAGCGGTCTATCGCGCGCATACCGAACCGGCGCTGATCCAGAAGTGGCTGCTCGGTCCAGACGGCTGGACCATGCCGGTTTGCGTAAACGAGGCCCGGCCCGGCGGCAGGATCCGCTACGAATGGGTCAACGGCGAGGGCGCCGGGTTTTACGTCACCGGCGAATACATCGAACTGGTGCCATTCAGCCGGCTCGTCCATGTCGAGCGGATGCACATGCCCGACGCGACGCCGGACAACCACGTCGAGACGAACTTCGTGCCCGACGGAACCGGGACGCTGATGACCATGAGGATGACACTGCCTGACGCTGCGACGCGGACCGCAATGCTGTCGACCGGCATGGAGCACGGCATGGAAGCGAGCTACGTGCGGCTCGAGACCACGCTCAAATAATCTCAGGCGCTCAACCGCTAAATCATGCCGCAGGCCAAACCGGGAGATCGCCGTGATTGAACCACTTCGTATCGTACAAACTACGCCGCAACTCACGGCATCGATCCCGCTCCGGATCCCACGCGAAGATATCCGCCACGTCATGGGTCCCGGGCTCGCTGAATTGAAGGCCGCCGTCGCGGCGCAGAATATCGAGGTCGTAGGCCCGTGGTTCACGCACCATTTTCGCAATCCCGGTGAGATATTCGATTTCGAGATATGCTTGCCGGTCGCAACATCCGCTGCGCCGGCCGGCCGGATGATGCCGGGGCAGTGGCCAGCCATGGAGATCGCCCAGACCACCTATCGTGGCGGCTTCGAAGGCCTCGGCAACGCCTGGGGTGAATTCCTCGGCGTAGTCAAGGCGGCGGGACACAAGACTGCTGACGGCCTTTATGAGTCCTATGCGGTCGGGCCCGAGGCGAGCCCCGACCCTTCGGCGTGGCGCACCGTGCTCAGCAAACAGCTGCTCGAAGGCTGAAGTTTATTCGATCACCGCATGATCCGGCGCGGCTGACTGCGCGCGCAGGGTCGCTTTGGTCGAGCCGATCATGATGGCGAGCGGGATCGCGCAGGCGGTGAAGATCATCACCATCTGGTAGTCGTGCGAGAATGCGATGATCTGCGCCTGCACCTTCACCAGCATATCCGCCACGGCGCGGCCCTGGTCGGTCGCGAGATCGATCATGCCGCGCACGTTCGGCATTTGCAGGGCATGGTTGAACGGATTGATGTGCTCCGAGAGGATCGCATAGGTGTGGCGCGTGCCTTGCGTCAGTTGCGCGATGACGAGCGAGATGCCGATCGAACTGGCGACATTGCGCATCAGGGTCAGCATCGAGGTGCCGTCGGTGCGCAGATGATTGGGCAGCGTCAGGAACGCAACGGTGGAAAGCGGCACGAACACCAAACCGAAACCAAAACCCTGGAACACGCTGATGACGACGATTTCCGTCGCGCTCGTCTGGTCAGTCCAGCCGGTCATGTAGAACAGCGACAGGCAGGTGATGCTGAGGCCTGAAATGATCAGCGTCCGCGCCTCGATGAAGCGCATCATGCGGCCGACCAGCATCATCGCCACGAAGGTGCCGCAGCCGCGGGTCGCCAGCAGGAGACCGGCGGTGATGATCGAATAGCCTGTCACGTTCTGCAGGAAGTCCGCTGACAGGGCCATGGTCGAGCACAGAAGGAGGCC
>CADEDX010000087.1:0-6198 GCA_902826195.1 uncultured Bradyrhizobium sp.
ATAATAGCAGACCTCGAAATGCAGGAAGGGATGATGCTCGACCGCGCCCCAGTTGCGGCCGAACAGGGTGTCCGAGCCGATAAAATTGATCGCGCCGGCGATCCAGCGGCCGTCGCGCTTGGCCATCACCAGCAGCACGTCGCGGCTCATGCTCTCGCCGATCAGCGAGAAGAACTTTCGGGTCAGATAAGGCCGGCCCCATTTGCGCGAGCCGGTCTCCATGTAAAATGTGAAGAACGCATCCCAGGCGTCCTCGGTGATATCGCTGCCGGTCAAATGGTGGATGGTAATCCCGGCTGCCAACGCCTCGCGCCGTTCGCGCTTGATCGCCTTGCGGTGGCGGGAGTTCAGCGAGGCGAGGAAATCGTCAAACGTTTTGTAGCCTTCATTATGCCAGTGAAACTGCTGGTCGTTGCGCAGCAGAAAACCCTGTTCGCCCAGAAACTTTGCTTCGGCCTCGCGCGCAAACGTCACGTGCACGGAGGAGGCATTGGTCGCGTTGCAGAGCGCCATCAAGCCGTTCGCCAGCGCGGTTCCGATCCGCTCGCGGTCGACGCCGTCGCGGATCAACAGCCGCGGGCCGGTGGCTGGTGTGAAAGGTACCGAGGCCTGCAGTTTCGGATAATAGCGTCCGCCGGCGCGCTCATAGGCATCCGCCCAGCCGCGGTCGAAGACGTATTCGCCCTGCGAATGCGATTTCAGATAGCAGGGAACGATGCCGGCGATCTCGCCATCGAGCCGCGCCACGAGATGTCGCGCGCCCCAGCCAGTGCGGGTGCAGGCCGAACCGGAGGCTTCGGCAGCGGCAAAAAAAGCATGAGAAACGAAGGGGTTATAGGCCGTCTTCGAATTGGCGCAGAAGTCGGCCCGAACCCCGTCGGAGGTCAGCGTGTCGAGATTGTCGAGGCTGTTCGGGTCGCCTGCCGGATTGGCGCAGGCATCCCATTCGGCAGCCTGGATGTCGCTGACGGCGGGGACGGCTTCGAGGGTGATTTCGGATGATGCCATCGAGAAATTCGGACCGGTCCCATCGTGCGATCAGCCAGCGCGCTGGGTGGCCAATATCCTAAAGATCGTGCATCTGGCGTGCCAGTTCAAGGTGGTGCCGCGCGGGTCAGGTTCCCGGCAGGAAACCCTCAAAAATCATCTGGTCGGCGTGGCGCGCGGCGCGGGCGCGCTGCTCCGGCGTGCGCACGGTCCAAGTCAGCAGCGGCAATCCAAAAATGTTGCGGGCGACCCAGGGGGCGGCCGCCGGCAATTCATCGACCCAATAGGCAACGAAGTGCGGCCGGGTGCGGAAGGCGTGGCGCAGGTGCGTCATGCCCCGGCGTTGTTCGGCGGAGGCATCCGGCCATTCCTCGGCGGTGTATTCGCGCTCGGCCACGATGCCGCGCGCGCGGCCGGGGATCAGTTCGCGCAACGCCATCACCTGGTCCGGATCAAATGACATGCCGACCGCCGGGCCTTCATAGGCGGAGAGCACTTCCGCCATCCGCTTCACCAGCCGGCGGTCGCCGTCAAAATGGCTTTTCACCTCGATCACCAGCGGCACGCGGGCGGCGATCAGCGAACAGAGGTCGCCGAGCGTCATCATCCGCTCCGGCGTATTTTTGAACGAGACGGCCTTCAGTTCGGCCGCGGTCTTTTCGCGCAGCGTGCCGGAACCCTCGGTGAGGCGGCCGAGCGCATCGTCATGATGCACCATCGCTTCGCCGTCGGACGAAAGCTGGATGTCGCATTCGATGGCAAAATTGCCTTCGACGGCGGCATGGGCCGCCGCCGGCATGTTCTCGACGATGCCGCGTGCAATATCATGAAGACCGCGGTGGGCGACCGGCCGTGCCGTCAGCCAGTCCGGCGCACGCATGGGAGACGGCCCGCTCAGGAGACTTCGAAGATGGCGTCCACCTCGACGGCGGCGTCCGAGGGCAGCGATGCGACACCGACCGTGGTGCGGGAGTGTCGGCCCTTGTCGCCGAAAGCCGCGACCATCAGGTCGGAAGCGCCATTCAGCACTTTTGGCCCGTCGAGGAAGTCGGGGGCGGAATTGATGAAGCCGCCGAGGCGGACGACGCGGACCACCTTGTCGAGATCGCCGAGCGCGGCCTTGACCTGCGACAGCAGATTGACGCCGCAACCCTGCGCGGCGGCGTAACCCTGTTCGATGGTGACGCCGGCGCCGAGCTTGCCCTTGGCGATCAGCTTGCCTTCCGCATTGGCGCAGACCTGGCCGGACACGAACAGCAGATTGCCCGAGCGCACGGAGCCGACGTCGTTCGCCACCGGGGTGCGCGGCTCGTTCAGCACGATGCCTTGCGCCGCCAGCTTCTGTTCGACCGTGCCCGCCATCTTGTGTCGTCCCTGATTGATGTGACTGTCCTGACCCGCGATCAGGCCGTACTGTTTCGCGCATCGCCCGGCCGGTTGCAAGACATCACTCCTGCCGTCGTCACCCGCCTTGTGCGCAATTGCGCACTGGGGCGGGTGACCCAGTATTCCAGAGACGGGAGTACTCTACCGAGAAGCCGCGGTGTCCTGGGTCCCCCGCTTTCGCGGAGGACGACGGCTGAAGCTTTAGCGCAAATCGGCCGGGCTGCCGCCGCCAAATTCCTTCGTTTCAGGGCACCGCCCTAGTTGCGACGCAATAGGGCCATCACTAATGTATCGAATCCATATCGAGGAAATACAGCACATGGCTTGCTCGGTTCCGGTTCGCGCTTTGGCGTTTTTGGCTGCGGTCGCTTTGCTCCCAGGCTTCGCAAACGGACCGGCGCTGGCAGCCGCCGGCGGCCCGTTCCTGGCCCATCAGGCGCTCTATGAATTGAAGCTGGTCAAGTCGCGCGGCTCTAACGCGATTTCGGGCGCGCGCGGACGTATCCTCTATAATTTCTCGGGCAGCGTCTGCGAGGGTTACACCTCCGAATTCCGCCAGGTGTCGGAACTCGACAGCGGCGAGGGCAAGCTGACGCTGAGCGACCTGCGCTCGCATTCCTGGGAAGACGGTGCGGGCAAGAGCTACCGCTTCAAGATCGACACCCGCATGAACGACACCAACGCCGCGCCGGTCGACGGCATGGCGGAGCGGGTCGGCGACCACATCACGGTCAAGCTGAAGGCGCCGGTGGTGAAGACGTTCGAGCTCGACGGCAAGATCGTTTTCCCGACCGAGCAGATCCAGCACATCATCGCCGCCGCGCGCGAGGGCAAGTCGGTGCTGGAACTGACAGTCTATGACGGCTCCGACAATGGCGAGAAGGTCTACAACACGCTGTCGGTGATAGGGCAGCCCATACCCGGCACCCGCGACATCGCGACCCCCGATCCCTCGACCTCCAACGACCAGATGAAGGCGCTGACCCGCTGGCCCGTCACCGTCAGCTATTACGACCGCGACGCCAAGACCAAGGAAGGCGAACAGACGCCGGTTTACGCGATGTCGTTCGAACTGTTCGAGAACGGGGTCTCCCGGGCGCTGGTGCTCGATTACAATGATTTTGTGATTGCCGGCGCTATGGGCCGTTTCGACGTCAAGGATACCAAACCCTGCAAGTGATCTTCGCAATGACGTAGAAATGCGCGTCCGACCCGGATAGGCTCGCGCCCTCACGCACGTCAGGGAGCGAAACCATGAGCAAGAACCCACACCTCAAGCCGAGCGGACTTCACAACAATCCGGCTTACTCGCACGTCGTCGTCGCTTCCGGCGCGCGCGCGATCTACATCTCGGGACAGGTGGCCACCGACGAGGAGGGGCGCGTGGTCGGCGAAGGCGATATCGCCGCACAGACGACCCAGGTGATGCAAAATCTCGGCCTGGCGCTGAAAGCCGCTGGCGCAAGCTATTCCAACATCGTGAAGATCACGACGTTCGTCGTCGGCTACAAGCCGGAACTCCGTCCCATCATCGGCAAGGCGCGCTCGGCCTTCTTCGAAGGAATGGAGCCTCCGGCGAGCACGCTGGTCGGCGTCAGCGCGCTGGCCGCGCCGGAGTGGCTGATCGAGATCGAGGCGGTGGCTGTCGCGGATTGACGCCGCTGCCTCTCCGCGTCATTGCGAGCGAAGCGAAGCAATCCACCTTTCGGCTTGCTGAGGCATGGATTGCTTCGTCGCTACGCTCCTTGCAATGACGCTGAGAGGTTGGAGCACTACTCCTCCTCTTCATCCTCCTCCTTCACCGGCCCCTTGTACGCGATGCCCTTGATCACGGCGGCATTGCCGAACTTCTTCCGCAGATCATCCATCGCGCGCTCGGCGTGTGCGGAGCGGCGGTCGAGCATGTCGGTGTCGTCAGCCTGGGATCCCTCGCGTAGCGCGCTGACGCCGGTGCCAATCAGGCGAAAGGCCGTGCCGTCGATCTCCTTCGCCAGCATTTCGCGCGACACCGCGAAAATCTTGGCAGCGAGCTGTGTCGGCGCCTGCAGCGATTGCGAGCGGGTGCGCTGCCGGAAATCCGCGGTCTTCAGCTTCAGCGTGATGGTGAGACCCGACAGCTCGCTGGTCTTCAGCCGCGACGACACTTTTTCGGACAGCCGCCACAGCACCTTTTCCAGCGTGGCGAAATCCTTGATGTCGCTCTCGAACGTGGTCTCGTTGGAAATGGTCTTGGCGCCGCGGTCCGCCACCACGCTGCGGTCGTCGATGCCGCGCGCCAGCCGCCACAGCCTGCGGCCTTCACCACCGAACTGCTTCATCAGCTCGACCTCGTCGGCGCGCTGCAAATCTGCAATGGTGCGAAACCCGCGCTGCACCAGCTTTTCCTGCGTGGCCGGGCCGACGCCGTAGATGAAGCCGACCGGCTTGTCGGCCAGCATCTCGCGGGCACCGTCCTGGTCGAGGGCGGCAAAGCCGCGCGGCTTGTCGAGATCGGAGGCGATCTTGGCCAGAAACTTGTTGCAGGACAGGCCGACCGACACCGTGATGCCGATGTCGTGCTCGATGTTACGGGCAAAGCGCGCCAGTACCTTTGCCGGGATCATGCCGTGGACGCGCTGCGTGCCGGAGAGATCGAGGAATGCCTCGTCGATCGACAGCGGTTCCACCAGCGGCGTCAGCGCCAGCATGGCGTGGCGCACCTCGCGGCCGACGCGGACATATTTTGCCATGTCGGGCGGGATGACGGCGGCCTGCGGGCACAGCGCCAGCGCTTTGAACATCGGCATCGCCGAGCGCACGCCATAGGTGCGCGAGACGTAGCAGGCGGCCGACACCACGCCGCGCTTGCCGCCGCCGATGATCACGGGCCGATCGGCCAGTTCGGGATTGTCGCGCTTCTCGACGGTGGCATAGAACGCGTCGCAATCGATATGCGCCAGCGTCAGCGAGGGCAGGGCATGGTGGCGGACGACGCGCGGCGACCCGCATGCGCCGCAGCGTCTGGCCTTGATATCGAGGTCGCCGAGGCAATCCCGGCAGAATGCGCGCGGACCATCTGGTGCTCCCATTCCGCAGTTCGCACGCATCCGCTGCACCACCTATGCGAACTGCGGAATGATAAGGAGCACCAGCAAATTATGCTTGCCAGTGCGGCTCTTGGAATTTGAAGTTCCTACGAAGAGGTTACCGCGAGTCTGGTAGGAACTTCAAATTCGCCGCACTGGTGTTGCCGCGGGCACGCTCACGGCACGTCGCGCTCCCAATCTGGGTCGACCAGCACCTGGCGTGCGGCGGCAATGTTGGTCGGGTGCAGTTGCGAAGCGCTGGCAAAGGCCTTCACGGTTGCATCGTCGCGCATGATGAAGTCGAGCACGGAACGAAGGAACTGGGGGTCTTTTGCAGCGGTCCGCAGCGTCTCCGGGCCAAGTCCGCTTTCGGCCAGAAAAAGCCCCAATCTCTCGGGGGCGCCGGCAATGAAGCCCAGCGCCTGAACTGCAACGATTTCAGCCACTTCGCGAGGGTTGTGAACAGGCTTTTTCAACGATCGATTTGCCTTTCCGTTAACTTATGGTGTCTAGTTTGGAGCCATCATGCCCGAGTCTGCGGAATGTATTCAAGCAAGTGGAAACCAAACCGCAAAAGTTGGTGCATCGATTTAACGGCTTAGAGCGAAATCTGACGCTAGTTTGAATTCACTTTTCGACAGGCACGGCGGCGGTACCGGGACGTACTCGAAGTCGGATCTGTTTCCTGGAATGAGGGGAGGGACGGGATGGCAAAAACCGTCCTGATCGTGGAGGACAACGAGCTCAACATGAAGCTCTT
>CADEDX010000087.1:6208-16818 GCA_902826195.1 uncultured Bradyrhizobium sp.
GAAGCGCATGGCTATCAGACCTCGGGCACCAGCAATGGGTTCGAGGCGCTCGATCTTGTCCGCAAGCTGCGCCCCGATCTGATCCTGATGGATATCCAGCTTCCGCAAGTCTCCGGCCTCGAGGTGACGCGCTGGATCAAGGACGATCCGGACCTGCGCGCCATTCCGGTGGTGGCGGTCACGGCGTTCGCGATGAAGGGTGACGAGGAGCGCATCCGCGAGGGCGGCTGCGAGGCGTATCTTTCCAAGCCAATTTCGGTCGGCAAGTTTATCGAAACCGTGCGTCGGTTTATCGGGTAGAGCATGATCCGGAAAAGTGGAGGCCGGTTTTTCCTCGCGACAAACGCGGAACGCGTTTGCGCGGAGATCATGCTCAAACAAAGAGATGAAATCATGATGCGGTTTCGTCAAATCGCATCATGATCTGGGTTCAGGAGTGAGTTTCGATGTCTGCGCGTATCCTCGTCGTCGATGACGTCCCAGCGAACGTCAAGCTGCTGGAAGCCCGTCTGTCGGCGGAATATTTCGATGTGCTGACGGCAGCCAACGGTGCCGAGGCGCTCGAAATCTGCTCGCGCCTGGAATGCGACATCATCCTGCTCGACGTCATGATGCCCGACATGGACGGTTTCGAAGTCTGCCGAAGGCTGAAGTCCAACCCGGCCACCCATTTCATTCCCGTCGTGATCGTCACCGCGCTGGACAGCCCGTCGGATCGTGTTCGCGGGCTGGAGGCCGGCGCCGACGATTTCCTCACCAAGCCGGTGTCCGATATCGTGCTGATCGCCCGCGTCCGTTCGCTGACGCGGCTGAAGATGATGACCGACGAGCTGCGGATGCGCGCCATCACCTCGCTCGAGATCGGCATGGAGGCTCCGGAGCGCAGCGCGATCGCCGACAAGGGCGTCGGCGGGCGGATCTTGCTGGTCGACGACCGGCCGTCGTCCTACGAGCGGCTGGCGCCGATCCTGTCGGCCGAGCACACTGTCGACGTCGAGATCAATCCGGCGGAGGCGCTGTTTCACGCCGCCGAGGGCAATTACGACCTGCTGATCGTCTCACTCAGCCTGGAAAACTACGACGGCCTGCGGCTGTGCAGCCAGGCGCGCTCGCTGGAGCGCACACGGCAATTGCCGATCCTCGCAATCTCCGACGCCGACAACAATTCGCGGCTGCTGCGCGGGCTCGAAATCGGCGTTAACGACTACCTGCTGCGTCCGGTCGACAAGAACGAATTGCTGGCGCGTGCGCGCACCCAGATCCGCAAGCGGCGTTACACCGATCATTTGCGCGACAACGTGCAGAACTCGATCGAAATGGCGATCACCGACGCGCTGACCGGCCTGCATAACCGCCGCTACATGGAAAGCCATCTCTCGACGCTGGCCGAGCAGGCGTCGAGCCGCGGCAAGCCGCTGGCGCTGATGATCCTCGACATCGACTTCTTCAAGTCGATCAACGACACCTATGGCCACGACGCTGGCGACGACGTGCTGCGCGAATTCGCCGTCCGCATCCGCAAATCGATCCGCGGCATCGATCTGGCCTGCCGCTACGGCGGCGAGGAATTCGTGATCGTGATGCCGGAAACCGACCTGACCGTTGCCGGCATGATCGCCGAACGCCTGCGCCGCTCGATCGCCGGGGAAACCTTTGCGGTCAACAAGGGCACCAAGCGGATCGACGTCACGATCTCGATCGGGCTGGCGACCCTGGACTCCAAGGACGAGCCGGTCGCCGACGTGCTCAAGCGCGCCGACATGGCGCTGTATCGCGCCAAGCACGACGGCCGCAACAGGGTGGTTTCGACGGCGGCGTGAGTTGCGGCTTACTGGCATTTGCCGCACCGTCATTACCCGCGCAGGCGGTGATCCAGCACGCCGCGGCCTATCGAATTAATAGCGAACGCTTCTGGGATACTGGGTCACCCGCCTGCGCGGGTGACGACGGTCCGTGGAGCCTACTCCGTTGCCCGCATCCCCTCGGTCTTCTGCTTCACCGCCTCATACGCCAGCCGCTTGAACTCGAACGAGAACGGGTGGACGAACGACATCTGCCGCTGCGCCATCATCACGCCCGCCATGTTGCGCTTCGGCGAGATCCACCATTGCGTGCCGGCCACGCCGCCCCAGTAGAACTCGCCTGACGCGTCGGGATGGTCGAATGCCGAGGGCTGCAGGATCAAACCGCCGGCGAGGCCATGGGCCTTGCCGGGCTGGGACCCCATCAGCGCGAAGCGGATCCACTGTCCCTCGGGCAGCTGGTTGGTCATCATCTGCGCGATCGTCTCCGGCCTGAGCAGGGTCTTGCCGCCGGGCAGCAGGCTCCGGATCAGCGCAACCATGTCGGGCATCGTCGACACCAGGCCGCCGCCGCCATTAAGCCTTGCGATCGGGTGCAGATACGCGCCGGGGAAGGGCGCGTTGTCGGTGCGGGTCAGGCCCGGCTTCATCGGCTCCATCAGGTCGGCGCCGGCGTAATAGGCGACCAGGCGGCCGTGATCCTTTTGGGGAACGACGAAGCCGGAGTCGACCATGCCGAGCGGATCCAGAATCCGCGCCTTGATGAACTCGTCGAATTTTTGTCCGCTGATGAGTTCGACCAGCCGCGCCACCACGTCGATGGCCAGCGAATATTCCCAGGATGTGCCGGGCTGATAGATCAGCGGCAGCCCGGCCAGCACGTCCACCATCTGCGCCAGCGTGGTTCGGGGATCGTGCACGCCGCGCTCGTTGAGCGCCTTGTAGATCGCGGTGCCGGGATCGAAAAAGCCGTAGCTCAGGCCCGAACTGTGGCTGAGCAGCTGGCGGATGGTGATCGCGCCTCTCGCCGGCTCGGTGTCGTCGAGCGAGGTGGCGCCCTGGCGCAGCACTTTTCGATTGGATCGTCGAGCCCGAGCTTGCCGTCCTCGACCAGCAGCAGCGCCGCGCAGGAAGTGATCAGCTTTGTGTTGGAAAACACGCGAAAAATATGGTCGGTGCGGAGCCGCGTCTGCGCTTCCTTGTCGGCCCAGCCGACGCAGTTCACATCGGCAAGCTCTCGCCCGACCATGACGGCCCAGGAAACGCCGGAGAGCAGGTTGTTGTCGACATAGCGCTGCATCGCCGCCTGCGCCGGCTGGAAGTCGTAACCCTTGGCGGTGACTGTCAGGTCTTCCATTTTCGCTCTCTATTTCGTCGTGTTCTTTGCGCGGCTTACCCTTGCGTCGTCCCTGCGAACGCAGGGACCCATAACCACCGGCGCCTATTGTTCCATGAAGTAACTACCACATCGCCTTACAGAAACGCCACGGCGTATGGGTCCCTGCGTTCGCCCATAGGCGCTAAAATAGCGGTGCCATCGTTTGATAGCGACGTTTTCTTGGCGGTTCGTGGAGGTGGCGCTTGAGGGCCAATCTTGATCGGCGCAAGCATGCGATGGTGGGCTGTGGGATCATGGCCTGGAGAAGTGCGGCGATGAGGCGCTGGAGTTATCGCCAAGCGTCGGGCGGTGTCAGGCGGCTTTGTCCAAGCGGGGAGAGTCCTCGAGTTCGTCGATGAACGGCTCAAGAGCAGAAGAATGGTCAATAGATGAGCCAGTACATGAGGTCTGGCGGAGCGTTCGTCGGTTCCGGGTGGCCCCTTCAGGCCGATCAGGCTCTTCAGCCGCTTGAAGGCGAGTTCAATCCGCCATCGCAGGCGATAGAGAGCCAGAACATCAGCGGTGGCATAATCTTTCGGCTTGAGCGAGGTTATCAGGATCACCCAATCCGCGGCGTCGAGCGTCTGCTGCGAGAGCTGGTGGCCTCCCTGCTGTGCGCCTCGGCGCGCCTTGCGCCGCGCAACGGCGGCAGCCTCCGCCGGCTTCTTGACTGCAACCAGGCGCAAGGCGAGAGGCGCGCCACGCTTGCGTTTTATCCAAATCGGCCGGTCGATCAGACCGCAGGCTGACGCCTTCAACTCGGCGACAAGATCGACCACATTGCCTTCGCCGTCGAGCCAGCGGGCGCTCTTCCAACCGGCCCGGATCACGAGATCTGCGCCGGCTTCGATCAGCCTCGCTATGCGATCCGGTTGTACATAGGCCCGATCGGCAAGGCGGATCTCCCCGGCAACCGCCGGTATCCGGTCGAGCGTCTCGCCGGCCTGCTGATCGGTCAGTTCGAAGTGGCCAAAGCGCTCTTGCGGAAGATCAAACGCGCTGTGAATGCGCCACAACTGGTTCTTCTTCCCGGCGTCCGGCCCTTTCTTCGGAACCGTCGTGGCGTCAATGATACGGATGAGCCGGCTGCGGCTCGCTTTCGGAGCGGCGGCGGCAAGCGCCTGACCCACCAGCATCGCGAGCCAGTCCCCACGCTGACGCAAGCGATACAGCAGCGCCACGTTGGAAACATCGACAAGGACCACCGAGGCAGCCCATGCTGAGTTCGATCGCACTCCCCCGTCGCCCAGACAATAGGCCGGGATCAGCCGCAGCAAATCCACCGCATTGGTGATCTCCCGCGGTCGCAAGAATGCCTTCGTCTCCCGCGCCGTAACATGGAGCGCCTCCGCTCCGCCGAGTCGCGCGACGACGTGTGACCAGTCTTCATTCAAAGCGATTCGTGTCTCATGACACGCTGGAATCACAGACAATCCAGCTCCGCAATACTATTTTAGCGCCTATGTGCGTTCGCAGGGACGACGATGGAGCGATGTTCAAATAGCGGGTTTCGATCGTTGTTTTTTCGATGGCCCGCCACCCACCTTCACCCCCGCATTCCTCAACAGCACCGTCGCGGCCTCCTTCGCCGCCCGCGCCATCGAGGGGTCGTCGCGCACAAGGTCCTGGGCGATCGAGCCGTCGACCAGCAGCGCAAGCTGCGTCGCCAGCGCTTCGGCTTCCGTAACACCGAGCTGCACCAACAGGTCGCGAAACCAGAGGCGGCGGCTCTCCTTGAAGGCGATTGCGACTTTGCGCACCGCGCGGTCTTCGCCGAGCTCGGCGACCGCATTGACGAAGGGGCAGCCGCGAAAATCCCTGGCCGAGAACCGCCGCTCCAGCGAATCGAACGTGCTGAGAATCTGCTCCACCGGCGGCTTGTCCGACGGCCGCGGCGCCACGAAGCGCCGCGCCAGATAGGCCGAGATCAGCGCGTCCTTGGACGGGAAATGATTGTACAGCGTGCGCTTGCTGATGCCGATTTCGGCCGCGATGGTGTCGACCCCGACCGCGCGAATCCCCTGCAGATAGAACAGCCTGTCCGCGGTTTCGAGGATGCGGTCCTTCATGTCGGGTTTGGCGGGCAAGGGTGCCATGCGAATGCGCGGGTCAACTCAGCTTGACAGGACAATCCCCTTATAGCCTAGTTACACAGGTCTGTGTACCTATTTCAGATATCGATTGCAGGACGCGACATTCGAACAGCGCCCGCCTGGGAGAAAATTATGGCCCTGCTGCAAATCCTGCGGCCCACGCTTCCGATCCTGATCGGCGCCTCGCTGATGCTCACCCTGAGCATGGGCCTGCGTCAGAGTTTCGGGATCTTCATGCAGCCGCTGACGCAGGACATCGGCATTTCGGTGTCGCAGTTCACGCTGGCGCTGGCCGTTCAAAACCTCGCCTGGGGATTTTTGCAGCCGGTCGCCGGCGCCATGACGGTGCGTGACGGCTTTCGTCCGATCATGATCGTGGGGTCGCTGATGTATGTCGTGGGCCTCGCCTTGATGGCGACCGCGCACGGCATGATCCCGATCCTGATCGGCGCGGGCGTGCTGATCGGCGCGTCGCTGGCCTGTACTGCCAATGCGATCGCGATGTCGGTGTCGGCGCGCGCGGTGCCGGCGACGGTGCGCAGCACCGTGATGGGCATGGTCTCTGCGGCGGGCTCGCTCGGCGCGCTGCTTTCGGCGCCGATCGGACAGATGCTCAATGAAGGCTTTGGCTGGCGCGTCGGCGTCGCCGGCTTTGTCATCCTGTCGTTGTTCATGCTGCCGGCCGCCTGGTACGCGGGCCGCGCCGACAAGATTCCGCTGCCGCCGAAGGCCGCCGACGATATCGGCGACGCCTCGGCTGGAACGGCGGCAAAGCTCGCGTTCGGCAACGCGTCATTCGCCGTGATGACCTGCGCCTATTTCGTCTGCGGCATGCAGCTCGTGTTCCTAACCACGCATCTGCCGTCTTATCTATTGATCTGCGGCCTCGATCCGATGCTCAGCGCGCAGACGCTCGGCATGATCGGCGGCTTCAACGTGATCGGCAGCCTGTTTTTCGGCTGGGCCGGCCAGCGCTGGAACAAGCTGGCGCTGCTCGGGATGATCTACATCCTGCGCTCGCTCGCACTCGCTTGGTACTTCATGCTGCCCGCGACACCGGCGGCCACGCTGTTGTTCGGCGCGATCATGGGCTTCCTCTGGATGGGCGTCGGTCCGCTGGTCGCAGGCGCGGTGGCCGAAATGTTCGGCCTGAAATGGCAGGCCATGATCCAGGGCCTCGCTTTCATGAGCCACCAGCTCGGCTCGTTCCTCGGTGCCTATGGCGGGGGACTCATCTACGACCAGCTCGGTTCCTACACCATGGCGTGGCGCATCGGCGTCGCGCTGGGGCTGGCTGGCGGTATCATCCAGGTGGCTTTCGCGTTGATCCGGCCGAGCGCGCCGCCATTGGTCGCGGCTAGATAGACTTGGCAGCCCGAGGGAATTCCGGGTTGGCCGTCTTGCAGCGGCGTTCCTAGCTAAAATTGCAGTTCACGCGGCGCTGACGATCGGGCGGTCCGCAGGCACGCCGCTGTGGCGGCCAATTGATTTTGCCGCCGCGGGATTCCATACAGTTCCCCATGACCGAACCTTTATTGGGACGCAGCGTCAACCGGCTCGAAGACGAGCGCTTCGTGCGGGGCCGCGGGCGCTACGTCGCCGATCTCGTGGCGCCGAAAACGCTCCATGGCGTGGTGGTTCGATCGCCGCACGCGCATGCGCGAATTGTCGCGATCGATATCGATACGGCGCGCAACTTGCCCGGCGTTGCGGCCGTGCTCACGGGACAGGATGTGGCCGCCGATGATCTCGGCCCGCTGCCGTGCGCGGTGACAACAGTGCCGATGACGACGCCGCTGGTGGTGCCGCCCTGCTACGCGCTGGCGCGCGACGTCGTTCGCTATGTCGGTGAACCCGTTGCCTTCGTCGTTGCCGAAACGGAAGGCGCCGCGCGCGATGCCACCGAGGCCGTTGTCGTCGACTATGCACCGCTGCCGCCGGTGGTCTCGATCGCGGATGCCGTTCAACCAAATACCCCTGCGGTCTGGCCGGAAGCGCGGGGCAACATCGCGTTCCAGTTCAACCGCGGCGAGATCGGCCCGGTGGAAGCCGCGATCCGCGACGCCGCCCATCTGGTGGAATGCGAGCTTGTCAACAACCGTGTCGTCGCCGCGCCGATGGAGACGCGTGGCGCGCTGGGTGAATTCGACGCTGCTAGCGGCCGCCTGCACCTGACCGCCTCGGCCGCCGGTGCGCACGCGATCCGCGACCTGCTGGCCGACGGCGTGTTTCGCATCGCTCGCGACAAGCTTCGCGTCAGCATTCCCGACGTCGGTGGCGGCTTTGGGATGAAGAACGTGCTCTACCCGGAATGGGTGCTGGTGCTGTGGGCGGCGCGCCGGCTTGGCCGTCCGGTTGCATGGATAGGCGATCGCAGCGAGGATTTCACCGGCTCCGCTCATGGCCGCGACAGCCTGATCCGCGCGCGCCTCGCGCTGGACGAGGATGGCCGCTTTCTCGCGCTCGAAACCAAAGTTCTAGCCAACCTCGGCGCCTATGTCTCGACGGTGGCGCCGGTCGTGCCGACCATGGCAATGGCGAGCGCGATGGGCGGGGTGTACGCCATTCCGCTGATCGCCTTTCAGTCGAGCGGCGTATTTACCCACACAACCCCGGTCGACGCTTATCGCGGCGCCGGCAAGCCGGAAGCGAATTATCTGATCGAGCGCTGTATCGACATTGCAGCCACGCAACTTGGCATCAATGGGCTGAAGCTGCGACGCAAGAACATCTTCCGCCGCTTTCCCTATGCGAGCGCGATGGGGCTGACGGTCGAGCAGGGCCGTTTTGTGCACGCGATCGATCATGCAGCCAAGGCCGCTGCGGGCTTCGAGGCGCGCCGCCGTGCCACCCGCAAGCAGGGCAGGCTGCGTGGCCTGGGCTATGCCTGTTTCCTCGAAACCGCGCGCGGCCAGCCCAACGAGGTGGCGGAAGCGCGGGTCGGTGACGACGGCCGGATCGATCTGTTGGTCGGCACGCATTCCAACGGCCAGGGTCACGAGACCACGTACGCGCAGATCGTAGCCGATGCGTTCGGCCTGCCCGCGGAGCGTTTTCGATTCCGGCAGGGCGATACGGATGATCTGGACTCCGGCGGCGGGCACGGCGGCGCGCGCTCGATGCACCAGGGCGGCACCGCGCTGTTGATGGCGGCCGAAGGCGTCATCGAGAACGCGCGGCGGCTGGCCGCCCGCCTGCTGCAGGCCAATGTGGAAGCGGTTCGCTACGAGGCGGGGATGCTGCGCGTGGCGGCGACCGGGCAGGAGATTAGCCTTGAGGAAGTGGCGCGTGCCTCTCGTCAGGCGCCCGGCGATGACGTCGCGCCCGGACTTGGCCACCGGGCAACGCATCTGTGCGACCGCTACACCTTTCCCAATGGCTGCCATCTCGCCGAAGTCGAGATCGATCCCGAGACCGGCAAGGTCAGGCTGGACCGCTACGTGATCTTTGACGACTACGGCCGGCTGCTCGATCCGCGGCAGACGCTCGGTCAGGTTCATGGCGGCGTGGTGCAGGGCATCGGGCAGGCGCTGTTCGAGCACGCGCTGTTCGATCCGGAAACCGGACAGAACCTGTCGGGCTCACTGATGGACTACGCGTTGCCGCGCGCCGACGATATCCCCGTCTTCGAGGGCGATCTAACCGGCGACTTTCCCAGCCGCGCCAACCGGCTCGGCGTGAAGGGAAGCGGCCAGGCCGGCGCCATCGCAGCCCCCGCCACCATCATGAACGCCGTCATGAACGCGCTGACGCCGCTCGGCGTGAAGCATCTCGATATGCCCGCGACGTCGTCGCGGATCTGGCAGGCGATCCGGTCGGCTGTCTAAGCCCGCCGCGGCGCGCCGGCGCGTTTGCTGCGGCGGCCTTGTCCTTTCACGGGCCAGCGCCGATCGTCGGCGGCGGTACGACGACGATTTCAGGCGTCAGATCGAGGTCAGACGCGGAGTGAACTCGTCTGCGCGCTCGGCATCAGCGGAGAATAGCCTGGGAGCGTGCGATCACGCGCTCTTTGGCTCCTTCTTCTTGGTGGCGCGCGCCGAAGTGTTCAGTTCCACGGCCTCGCGAATGAGCGCCTTGAGCGCCTTTTCGTCGATCTTGTCGCCCTCGTGAAAGTCGATCGCGCGACGGGTGTTGCCTTCGAGGCTCGAGTTGAAAAGGTCGGTCGGATCGTCCAGCGCCGCGCCTTTGGCAAACGTCATCTTCACGACCGCCTTGTAGGTTTCGCCAGTGCAGATGATCCCGTCGTGCTCCCACACCGGCACGCCGCGCCACTTCCATTCCTCGACCACATCAGGGTCGGCCTTCTTGATGATGCCGCGGATGCGCGCCAGCATCTCGCTGCGCCAATCGCCGAGCTCCTTGATCCTCGCATCGATGTGCTGAGAGGGAGTGCTGCCGTCTTTGGCGTCTTTTGTGCTGCCCTTCACGCTTGTCGCTGCTTTCTTCACGGCTGTCGTCTTTCGGATCACATTCGCTCTCCCGTCAATTGGCTGGCTTGCTTCACCCAAGCGGCAAGCTGAGCTTCGTCGAATAGCGCACGTCCTTGTGTTTGGATTCGCCCGATGGGAGCGGCCGCAGCGAGGTGCCGCGGAAGAACGTCACTTTGACGTATCTTGCGAAGCAGTGGAAGCTGAGGAACCAGCCTCCCTCGTTCTCGGTGCCATAAAAGGACGAATTCCATTTCACGGCCTTGCGCACGCCGGGGACCGAGCGCGTGATCAGGGCGTCGAGGTGGCGGCCGACGTCGCGTTTCCAGCCCGGCATGGCGGCGATGTAAGCCTGCACGGGCGCATCGCAGTCGCCCTTCACGATCTGGGGGTTGCCGCCCGAAAGCAGGACAGGCTTTGCCTCGGACTTGCTTTCTGCCTTCTTGGCGGCCATGGCGTCACACCTGTCCGCTGGCGCCCCGCGCGCCGCGCCATCTGGCGGCATAGGGTAGCGCGAACAGATACAGGCCGCTGACCAGCAGCAGGATCAGCGGGAACAGCGCCAGCAGGCCAACCCAGACGGCCTGATTCTCCTGCATCATGGCGACGACGTTGACGATCACAGCCAGTGTGAAGGCAATCGACAGCCAGCGGTGGATTTGCCGGATAGATGCATTCCAGTTCAACGAGACCTCCCTTGGTGCGGGTTGTATAGAGCGCGGGTGGATTTCACTCCGCCCGTGCCACCAGTTCCTCCAGTTTGGCGAAGAATTGCTTCCACCCGGCGTGGGCGCCGCCAAAGGCCTGCTTCTGGTCCGGCCGGAAGCCCGTCTGCTCCATGCGCAGCAGCGTGCCCGTGCGCGTCGGCGTGAGCGTGAACGTCACCACGCTCTTGAGATTGTAGGCGGCG
>CADEDX010000088.1 GCA_902826195.1 uncultured Bradyrhizobium sp.
TATTGCTTGACATGGGACGCCCGATCCATCAATCGTTGGTCTATTGGTAAGGCCAATGTTCCAGATGTATTGGCCTTGGCCCGATCAAAGCAAGAATAATCGATCCCGTTGGGGATCGTCAGGGAGAAGCCGGGCGTGCCGCTCGAAGCCGTGGAAGCGCGACGTCTTTATCGCCAGGTTGCCGATCAGCTCCGCGCCTTAATCGACAGCGGCGAATATCGCGTGGGCAGTCGCCTCCCGACCGAGCGCGATCTTGCCGAGCAGCTGAAAGTGTCGCGCCCGACCGTGCGCGAAGCGCTGATCGCACTCGAAGTCGAGGGCAGGGTGCGCATCCGTGTCGGCTCCGGGATCTATGTCAGCGAACCCGCAGCGTTGGCGCAGCCATCGCTGGCATCCGCCGAAATCGAAGGCCCCTTCGAATTGCTACGCGCCCGCGAGTTCATGGAAGGCGCGATTGCCGAACAGGCGGCGCGGGTCGCAACGCCTGACGACATTGCGCGCATCGACGCATCCGTCGAGGCGATGGCGACGGTGCAGCATCCCGGCGAAGCCTCGATGATCCACGACCGCGCGTTTCATGTCGCGGTGGCCGCTTGTCTCGACAATGCCGTGCTGGTTCGTGTGGTGGGTGAATTGTTCGACCAGCGGCTCAATCCGTACTTCGCCAAGCTCGCGCACTATTTTGAGAACCCGCAGTCCTGGAACGCGGCGCTGGCCGAGCACCGCGCGATCCGCGACGCCATCGCTTCGCATGATCCTGACGCCGCGCGGCTTTCGATGCGCGATCATCTGGCGCGTTCGCAGGCGCGATTTGCACAGAATTTCGGAGCCGAAGCCTCAACCGCCCCCCGCGTTCGCGAGAGAAATGGTTGAGCCACAAGAATTCGAACGGGCCGGCGCGATGCCGTCCCGGTTGGGTAACACAAGAAAATTGCAGCAAGGAGGAATTCCAATGTTGAAGAAATTGACGATTGCACTCGCGGCATCCGCCGCGGCGTTGCTCGCGGCGACCACTTCGGGCATGGCGCAGACCAAGCTCAAATGGGCCCACGTCTACGAGACGTCAGAGCCGTTCCACACCGCCTCCGTCTGGGCCGCGGGCGAGATCGGCAAGCGCACCAATGGGCGCTATGCGATCGACGTCTATCCGGCGTCGCAGTTGGGCAAGGAAACCGACATCAACCAGGGGCTTTCGCTCGGCTCCGTCGACATGATCATTTCCGGCTCGAGCTTTGCGGCCAAGAGCTTTCCGCCGATCGGGGTGACTTATTATCCCTACACCTTCCGCGACGCCGATCATCTGCTCGCCTACACCAAGAGCGACGTCTTCAAGGAACTCGCCAAGGGCTACGAGGACAAAACCGGCCATCGCATCCTGGCGGTGACCTATTACGGCGTGCGCCACACCTCCTCGAACAAGCCGATCAAGACCTGCGCCGACATGAAGGGCCTCAAGATCCGCGTACCCGACGTCCCGGCCTATCTGGCGATGCCGCGCGCCTGCGGCGCCAACACCGCGCCGATCGCCTTTGCCGAGGTCTATCTCGCCTTGCAGAACGGCACCGTGGAAGCCCAGGAAAACCCGCTTACCACCATCGAAGCCAAGAAGTTCTACGAGGTGCAGAAACACATCGTGCTGACCGGCCATATCGTCGATCACCTCAACACCGTGGTCTCCAGCGCGCTGTGGAAGAAGCTGTCCGAGGAAGACCGCAAGATCTTCACCGACGTCGCGCAGGAAGCCGCCGCCAAGGCCACTGCCGAAATCAAGGTCAACGAAGGCAAGCTGGTCGACTTCTTCAAGCAGAAGGGCCTGACGGTGACCGAGGTCAACAAGGACGAATTCCGCGACACCGTGATCAAGAACGTCAGCTTTGAAAGCTTTGACTATCGCAAGGCCGACTGGGAACGCATCCAGGCGGTGAAATAGCGTTCGGCTCGAAGAGCCGAACCCGGAACCTCGAGATTCAGGTGTGCAATTGCGCACCTGAGTTCGATGCTGACGCATCGCCCCGGAATGAGCGGCTCATTACCCTGAGGCGGGTTGAGGAAATAAACATGTCATCGGTTGAAGTTCACAAGCAGATCACGGCGGACGAGATCGCCCACACCTTCGAGGACGAAGTCCCCAAGGGTGCCGATCTCAGCCAGTACGCCGCGGAAGACTGGCTGGCGCTCGCGATCTTTTGGGTCATGGCGCTGTGCGTCTTCCTGCAGTTCTTCACCCGTTATGTCCTCAACGACAGCTACGCCTGGACCGAGGAGATCGCAACCTACTGCCTGATCGGCGTGGTATTCATCGGCTCGGCAATGTGCGTGCGGCTGTCGCGGCACATCCAGGTCGACCTGATCTATCGCTATCTGCCGCACACCCCTGCGCGGGCGCTTTCGACGGTCCTCGACCTGATCCGGATCGCATTCTTCGGTTATGCGATCAAGCTGGTCTGGCAGTTCATCCAGATCATCGGCGACGAGCGGATGACGACCATCAAGTTTCAAAAGGGTTTTGTCTATTACGCCGTGCTGCTCGGTTTCGTGCTGATGTTTGCTCGCTCGATCCAGATCGCGGTCGAGAACTGGCGGCGGGGCTACTCGATCCTGGAGCGCCCCGGCGCGTTCGACGGCACGGAAGGCTGACGCGATGTTATTGCTGCTTGGGGGATTTCTGCTGCTGATGTTGCTCGGCCTGCCGGTTGCGCTGGCCATGGCAACATCGTCGCTGGTGTATATCCTCGTCACCGGCATCACGCCCGATGTGACGCTGGCGCAGCGCATGATCGCCGGCGTCGAGAGCTTTCCGCTGCTCGCCGTGCCGTTCTTCATCCTGGCCGGCAATCTGATGAACATCGCCGGCGTCACCGGCCGCATCTACAAGTTCGCCGTCGCGCTGGTGGGCTGGATGCGCGGCGGTCTCGGCCACGTCAATATCATCGGCTCGGTGATTTTTTCCGGCATGTCCGGCACCGCGATTGCCGATGCCGCGGGCCTCGGCACCATCGAAATCAAGGCGATGAAAGATCACGGCTACTCGACGGAGTTTGCCGTCGGTGTCACGGCGGCCTCCGCCACGTTAGGCCCGATTATCCCGCCGTCGCTGCCATTCGTGATCTACGGCATGATGGCGAACGTCTCGATCGGCGCGCTGTTCCTCGGCGGCGTGATCCCCGGCGTCGTCATGACCCTGGCGATGATGGCGACGGTCGCCTATTTCGCCCATCGTAACGGCTGGGGCAGCGACTCGCCGTTTTCCTGGCCGCAGCTCGGCTCGGCGGCGCTCGAAATCTTCATCGTGCTTGCGTTCCCGATGGTGGTCTGGCTCATGGTCGTCGGCGGGATGTCGGTGAACATGGCGGTCGGCATCGGCCTCGCGGCGCTGCTGGCGCTCGACTGGTACTTTGATTTCTCAGCCGTGATGGCGCTGATGGCGCCGGTGATCCTGATCGGCGGCATGACGCTCGGCTGGTTCACGCCGACGGAGGCCGCGGTCGCGGCCGTGATCTGGTCGCTGTTCCTCGGGCTGGTGCGTTACCGCTCGATGACGCTGCAGACGGTGGCGAAGGCGACCTTCGACACCATTGAGACGACAGCTTCGGTGCTGTTCATCGTCACCGCGGCCTCGATCTTTGCCTGGCTTCTGACCGTATCGCAGGCCGCGCAGACGCTGACGGACTTCATGCTCGGGATCACCCAGAACAAATGGGTGTTCCTGCTGCTCGCCAACATCCTGATTCTGTTCGTCGGCTGCTTCATCGACACCATTGCCGCCATCACCATTCTGGTGCCGATCCTGCTGCCGATCGTGCTGAAGCTCGGGATCGACCCGATTCACTTCGGCCTGATCATGACCTTGAACCTGATGATCGGCTTGCTGCATCCGCCGCTCGGCATGGTGCTGTTCGTGCTCGCGCGCGTCGCAAAGCTGTCCGTTGAACGCACCACCATGGCGATCCTGCCCTGGCTGGTGCCGCTGCTGCTGGCGCTCGCCGCCATCACCTACATTCCTGAACTGACGCTCTGGCTTCCGAAATACATGGGGCTTTCAAAATGATATCGATGACTTTTGCCGCAACGCTGTTCGGCCCGGAAGATCTGCGCATGGTCGAGCGTGCGCTCGAACCGCTCGCCGCCGGCATGGTGCGGATTCGCTTTGGTGCCGGCGGCATCTGCGGTTCCGACATGCATTACTATCGCCACGCCCGCACCGGCGATTTCGTCGTGACGTCACCGCTCGTGCTCGGGCACGAAATCGCGGGCGAGGTGGCCGAGATTGCCGGCTCTGCAGCCGGCCTGAAGGTCGGCGACCGTGTCGCCCTCAATCCGTCGCGCTGGTGCGGCCACTGCAAACCGTGCCGCGAGAACCGGCCCAATCTCTGTGAAAACATCTTCTTCATGGGCTCGGCCTCGAAGACCCCGCATATGCAGGGCGGCTTTGCCTCCTACTTCGACGCCATCCCGGCGCAATGCGTCAAGATTCCCGACCATGTGACCTATCAAGCGGCGGCGCTGGCCGAACCGCTCGCGGTGTGCCTGCATGCGGTCGCCCGCGCCGGCGACGTCACCGGCAAACGCGCCGTGCTGTTCGGCGCCGGGCCGATCGGGCTTTTGACCATGCTGGCGGCGCAGCGCGCCGGGATCGCCGAAAGCACCGTCGTCGATATCGCGGCGGCGCCGCTGGCGTTCGCCAAGAAGCTCGGCGCCACCCATGTTTTCGACATCTCCGGCGGTGAGGGCGCGTTGAAGGCGGAGGCAGCTGCAAAACCGTTCGATGTCGCCTTTGAAGTTTCGGGCACGGCCGCCGGCCTCGCCAGCGCGATCGGCGTGGTCAGGCGCGGCGGTGTCGTGGTCCAGGTCGGCAATTTGCCGGGCGGGCAGATTCCCGTGCCGGCGAATGCGGTCATGGCCAAGGAGATCGACCTGCGCGGCTCGTTCCGCTTCGGCAACGAGTTCTTTACCGCGGTCGACCTGATCGCCGATGGCAGCGTCGAAGTTCTGTCGCTGGTGACGGCGCAGCGCCCGCTTTCGGTCGCGCCCGATGCGGTACGGCTGGCGCTCGACCGTTCGCAGAGTGTCAAGGTCGTGCTGACGGCGTAGATCATGATCCGGAAAAGTAGAAACCGATTTTCCCTCGCGACAAACGCGGAACGCGTTTGCGCGAAGATCATGTTCAAACAAAGAGATTAGATCATGATGCGATTCCGTCAATCGCATCATGATCTAGTGGCAGGGGAGGGCACCGATGATGTTGCAGGGATGGCGGTGGTACGGGCCGAATGACCCCGTGTCGCTCGACGATATCCGCCAGGCCGGCGCGACCGACGTCGTGACGGCGTTGCATCAGGTGCCGATCGGCGAGGCCTGGACCCGCGCCGCGGTTGAGCAGCGCAAGAATTTGATCGAGAGCAGCCAGCCCGGCCGTTCGCCACTGACCTGGTCGGTAGTGGAATCGATTCCGATCCCCGACGACGTCAAACGGCTCGGCGGCGGCGCAACGCGCTCGATCGAGGCGTGGATCGCGAGCCTGGAGGCGGTCGCCTCCGCCGGGATCAAGATCATCTGCTACAATTTCATGCCGGTCGTGGACTGGTGCCGCACCGATCTCGAATGGGAGCTGCCGAACGGCGCCAAGGCGATGCGCTTCGACCACGAGCGGTTTGCGGCGTTCGACCTGCATATCCTGGAGCGCCCCGAGGCGCCGGCCGAGTATTCCGAAGCCGCGCGCCGGCGTGCCAGGGAAGTCTACTCAAAGATGACGCAGGCCGATATCGACGTCCTCGTCACCAACATCGCCAGCGCGCTGCCGGGCTCCACCACCGATCCCCTGACCATCCCGCAATTCCGCGACCGCCTGCAGCAATATCGCGGCATCGATTCCAACGTGCTGCGAAAGCACCTCAACGAATTTCTAGCGCGCGTGACGCCGGTCGCCGAAGCGCTCGGCGTGACGCTGACGCTGCATCCGGACGACCCGCCGCGGCCGCTGTTCGGTCTGCCGCGCATTGCCTCCTCGGCGGAAGATTATCAGGCGCTGTTCGACGCCGTGCCGTCGAAGGCCAACGGCATCTGCTTTTGCACCGGTTCGCTCGGCGTGCGCCCGCAAAACGATCTTTCCGCGATGGCCAGGCGTTTCGCGCCGCGCATTGCGTTTGCGCATCTGCGCGCCACCAAGCGCGAAGGCGATACGTTGTCGTTCTTCGAGTCCGACCATCTCGACGGCGACGTCGACATGATCGCCGTGCTCAAGGCGCTGCTCGCCGAAAATCGCAAGCGCTCGTCGACGGAGCAGATCGTGTTCCGCCCCGATCACGGCCACCGTATGCTCGACGATCTCGCCGCCACCAAGCGCACCAACCCCGGCTATAGCGCCATCGGCCGCCTCCGCGGCCTCGCCGAACTCCGCGGCGCGATACGGGCCATCGAGCACGCGGGGTAGACCCACCCTCTGCCGTCGTCCCCCGCGCAGGCGCGGGACCCAGTACGCCGCGGCCCCTCGATTTGTCCTCAGCGTATCTGGAATACTGGATCACCCGCACCAGTGCGCGATTGCGCACAAGGCGGGTGATGACGGTTTAAAAAAATCTGATATGAAATCAATCACATGCCTACTGTGCATGGGGTTGTTTTCGCAGTTTTGAGTCTGAACCCCTCAGATCAGCGTTCGCGCCTGCTTGGCCGCCTCGAACGCCGCCAGCCGCTCGGCAAACTTGCCGTTCGCGATGCCGGATCGCGCCAGAATGGTCGGCACCGGCAGCGTTTCGAAGAAGTGACAGGCCACGCGATGACCGGGCGCCGCCTCGCGCAATTGTGGTTCCTCGGCCGAGCAGCGCGCCTGCGCATGCGGGCAGCGGGTGTGGAAGCGGCAGCCGGACGGCGGCTTTATCGGGCTTGGCACGTCGCCTTGCAGCATCATGCGTTTGGTGCGCAGCGCGGGGTCGGGCTTGGGGATCGCTGCCAGTAGCGCCTGGGTGTAGGGATGCAGCGGGCGGTCGTAGAGCGTCTTCTTGTCGGCGATCTCGACCAGCTTGCCGAGATACATCACCGCGACTCGGTCGCTGATGTGCTTTACGACGGCGAGGTCATGGGCGATGAACAGATAGGACAGGCCAAACCGCTGCTGCAGGTTCTGCAGCAGGTTGACGATCTGGGCCTGGATCGAGACGTCGAGCGCCGACACCGGCTCGTCGCAGACGATCAGGTCGGGGTTGACGGCAAGCGCCCGCGCGATGCCGATGCGCTGGCGCTGGCCGCCGGAGAACTGATGCGGATAGCGCCTGGCATGTTCGGGGGAGAGACCTACGATCTGCAGCAGCTCACGCCCGCGCGCGGCGCGCGAGGCAGCATCGCCGATCTCGTGGACGCGCAGCGGTTCGTCGAGAATTTCGCCCACAGTCATGCGCGGATTGAGCGAGGCATAAGGGTCCTGAAAGATGATCTGCATGTGCCGGCGCATCCGGCGCAGTTCGTCCTTGTCGAGGTTGGCGGTCTCCTTGCCCTTGAAGCGCACCGAGCCCGATGTCGGGTCCATCAGGCGCAGGATCAGGCGGCCCGTGGTGGACTTGCCGCAGCCGGATTCGCCAACCAGCGCCAGCGTCTCGCCGCGCGCGATCTCAAAGCTGACATCCTCGACGGCGCGCACCAGGCCGATCACCTTGCGGTTGATCAGCCCGCGGGTGACGCCGAAATGCTTGACGAGGCCGTTGACCTCAAGGACCGGTGCCTCGCCCGATGCAGCGATCATGACATCACCTCGACCGGTGCTTTCCAGCACGCTACCTGATGACCCGGCGCGATGTCGCGCAGCGTCGGCGGCTGCTGGCGGCAGCGCAAATCTGCGAACGGGCAGCGCGGCGCGAAGCGGCAGCCCGCCGGCTGGTTGTTCGGGCTCGGCACCATGCCTTCGATGGTGGCAAGGCGCGCGCGGTCGACATCGATGCGCGGGATGGAGCCGAGCAGGCCGATCGTGTAGGGATGCTGCGGGTCGGCGAACAGGTCGTTGACGTCGGCGCTCTCGACGATGCGGCCGGCATACATCACCAGCACCTGGTCGGCGACCTCGGCGATGACGCCGAGATCATGCGTGATGATCAGGATCGCCATGCCGAGCCGTTGCTGCAGGTCGCCGAGCAGGTCGAGGATCTGGGCCTGGATGGTGACGTCGAGCGCGGTGGTCGGTTCGTCGGCGATCAACAGCGCCGGCTCGCAGGACAGCGCCATGGCGATCATCACGCGCTGGCGCATGCCGCCGGACATGTTGTGCGGAAAATCGTCGATGCGCTGCGCGGCGGAGGGAATCCGCACCAGCTCCAGCATTTCGATCGCGCGCGCGCGTGCCGCCTTCGGCGTCATCGAACTGTGCGCGAGAATGGCCTCGATGATCTGTTGCCCCACGGTGTGGACCGGATTGAGCGATGTCATCGGCTCCTGAAAGATCATCGACATCTTGCTGCCGCGCAGCAGACGGCGCTCGTCCGCCGACAGTTTCAGCACGTCGCGATCGTCGAACAGCACAGCGTCCGCCTCGACCTTGCCGGGCGAGGCAACGAGGCCCATTACCGACAGCGAGGTCACGCTCTTGCCGCAACCGGACTCGCCGACGAGACCAATGGTGCGGCCGCGCGGCACGTTGAAGCTGATTCCGTCGACGGCGCGGAACAGGCCGCGATCCGTCGCGAAATGAGTTTTGAGCCCACGAACCTCAAGGAGATTGTCCATCAGAACGAGTAATCCAGGCCTTTGTAGAACGTGTTCTGATAGAGCATGTGCGGCCGGACTCCCTTCAGCTTCTTGAGGCTGGTCGTGTACATCGCGATGTTCATCACCGGCATCCAGAGATGTTCCTCGGTGACGCGCTGCTGCGCCAACGCGTAGTATTTGGCGCGGTCAGCGTCGGTCAGCGAGGCGCGACCCATTTTCAGATACTCGTCGGTCTTGGTGTCATTCCAGTTCATGCGGTTGGGCGCCGGCATGTTCTTGGAGTCGAAATAGAAGTTGAGAAGGTCACCTGCCGAGATATAGGGGAATGTGACCGTCCACAGCTCGTAATCCTGCTTGCCCATTTCGGCCGGCGCGATCGTGGAGTCGAAGCCGACGATCTTCCAGTCGATGCCGATCTTGCGCATGTAGCCTTGAATGGCCTCGGACACGCGCGGGAAATAGGCGACCTGGGTGTACAGCACGCGCGGCGCGAGCTTGATGCCGTCCTTCTCACGGATGCCATCACTGCCGACCTTCCAGCCGGCCTCGTCGAGCAGCTTCTTGGCACGTTCGACATCCTCCTTGATGATGCCCTTGGTCAAGGCAGCAAAATCGAGCGCCTTGGGATCGATGAAAGTGTAGGCCGGCTCGGCGTTGCCGAGCATGATACCCTTGACGATATCCGCCCGGTTGATCGCGATGTTCATCGCCTCGCGGACGCGGGCATCCGCAACCATCGGCCGCGTCGTCTTGTAGCCGTAATACATCAGCTGGAAGTTGGGCAGCGCCTCCTGGACGGTCAGATTCGGCGCGGCCTTGACCTGCTGGATGAAGGCCAGCGGAATCTGATGGGTGACGTCGAACTGCCCGCCCATCATGGCGGCGACGCGGCTGGAATCTTCCGGCACGATCTTGATACTGAGTTTTTCGAACTTCACCGGGCCCTTGTTCTGGTACATCGAGGGACCCCATTTGTACGCGTCGTGGCGCTTCAGCACGATTTCGGTGCGCGGCTGCCAGCTCTCGAAACACCACGGCCCGGTGCCGTCGATTCCCTTGATGCCGTAATCCTTGCCGAGCGCCTCCACGCTTTCCTGGTTGTGGATGGCGGTCGTGAACATCGTGAGCTGGAGCAGGAGATCGGAGAACGGCTCGTTGAGTTCATATTCGACCGTGTAGGGATCGGGCGCGCGCAGCTCCTTGATGTTGCCGGCACGCCAGGCCAGCGGCGCCTTGAGTTCGGCGCTGGTCAGCCGCTTGAAGGAATAGATCACGTCGGCGGCGGTAAACTTCTTGCCGCTGCAGAACTGCACGTCGTCGCGCAGCTTGAAGACATAGGTTTTACCGTCCTCGCTGATGGTCCACGACTTGGCAAGATAGGGGATCGCGGTCTTGCCGTCCCAGTCCATGGCGACGAGGGTGTCCTGGAACATGTTGACGATATCGGACGTCGGCGACCACGTCGTGCGCTGGCCGTCATAGTGCGGCGCGTCGAGCGCCTTCATCATTTTCAGGGTTTGCGCCTCGGCCATTGAACAAAGTCCGGCTACTCCGAGCAGCGTCACAACGCCCGCAAAAATACTGCGCATCGCTTTTTCTCCAACCGTCGTTTTTATCGCGTTACGTCCAGGCCCTTATAAAAAGTGTTCTGGTAGATCATGTGCGGCCGGGCGCCGGATATCTTCTTGTTTGCGACCTGGTCCATGTTGATGTTGAGCACCGGCATCCACAGGTGCTCGCGCGTCACCTTCTGCTGCACCAGCGCGTAGTATTTTGTTCGATCGGCTTCCGTGAGCGCCGAGCGGCCCTGCTTGAGCCAGGCGTCGGTTTCGGCGTCTTTCCAGTTCATCCGGTTCGGCGTCGGGATGTTGGCTGAATCGAAATAGATGTTCATGAGGTCGCCGGCCGAAAGGTAAGGCACCGTTACCGACCAGACTTCGTAGTCCTGCTCGGCCATCTTCACCGGCGAGATCGTCGAGTCCCAGGGTTGCAGGCGCCAGTCGACGCCGATCTTTCGCAGGTAGCCCTGGATCGCTTCGGCGACGCGGGCGGAGTTGGCGTTGGCGGTAAAGTAGATCCGCGGGGCAAGCTTCATGCCGTCCTTTTCGCGGATGCCGTCGGCGCCCGGTTTCCAGCCGGCTTCGTCGAGCAGCTTGGCGGCGCGTGCAATGTCCTCCGTGACGATGCCCTTGGTCGACGGATCGAAGTCGAGCGCGGCGGGATCGACGATCGTGAAGGCCGGGTCGGCGTTGCCGAGCAGGATCGCCTTGGCGATCTCGGCGCGGTTGATCGCGATGCTCATGGCCTCGCGGACGCGGGCATCGGCCACCATCGGCCGCGTGATCTTGAACCCGTAATAGAGCAGCTGGAAATTCGGCTTGGCCGGCGTCACCGTCAGCATCGGAGCTGCCTTGGCCTGGGTGATGAACTGCGCCGGAAACTGGTGGGTGATATCGAACTGGCCGGACATCATCGCCGCAACACGGCTGGAATCTTCCGGCACGATCTTGACGACGAGTTTTTCGAATTTCACCGGCCCCTTGTTCTTGTACATCGAGGGGCCCCACTTGTAGGCGTCGTGGCGCTTCAGCACGATCTCGGTGCGCGGCTGCCAGTGATCGAAACACCACGGCCCGGTACCGTCGGCACCCTTGATGCCGTAATCCTTGCCCAGCGCCTCGACGCTCTCCTTGTTATGGATGACATTGGTGAACATCGTGAGCTGCAGCAGCAGTTCCGAGAACGGCTCCTCGAGTTCATACTCGACGGTGTAGGGATCGGTCGCGCGCAATTCCTTGATGTTTCCGGCGCGCCAGGCGAAAGGTCCCTTGATCGCCGGGTCTTTCAGCCGCTTGAAGCTGTAGACGACGTCATCGGCGGTGAACTTCTTGCCGCTGCAGAACGAGACGTCGTCGCGCAACTTGAACGTATAGGTCCTGCCGTCCTCGCTGATCGTCCACGATTTCGCGAGATAGGGGATGGCCGTCCTGCCGTCCCAGTCCAGTGCAACCAGCGTATCCTGGAACATGTTGACGATGTCGGAGGTCGGTCCCCAGGTCGTGCGTTGGGCGTCGTAGTGTGGTGCGTCGATTCCCTTCATCAAGGTCAGCGTCTGGGCCGTCGCCGTGCCGGCCACTCCGAACGCCAGTGCAACACTCAGAGCGGTTCTGATCATGTCTGCAGCCTCGGATCGAGGACGTCGCGGAATGCGTCGCCCAGAAGGTTGGCGGCCAGCACGATGACGAAGATGGCGCAGCTCGGGATCGTCGCAATGTGCGGCGCCATGAACAGGAAGTCGCGGCCTTGCGCCGCCATCATGCCGAGCTCGGCGGTCGGCGGCTGCGCGCCCATGCCGAGGAAACCGAGTGCCGCGCCGATCAGGATGATCTGGCCGAAGCGCAAAGTGAGGAACACGAAGATCGTCGAAATGCAGTTCAGCGTCAGATAGCGCCAGATCAGTTCGCGGTCGGAGACGCCGACGGCGCGGCCGGCCTCCATGAATTCTTGTCCCATTACGCCGATCGCTGCACCCCGCGCCACCCGCGAGACATCCGGGATGGTGGCGACGACCAGCGCGATCACCACCGCGGTCAGTCCGGCGCCGAAGATCGCGGCCACCGCGAGCCCGATCAGGATTGCGGGAAAGGCTAGCATCACGTCGACCAGCCGCATGATCCAGCCGTCGAGGCGGCGATAATAGGCGGCGAGGATGCCGAGGGCGCCGCCGATCAAGCCGCCGACGATGACCCCGACCAGTCCGAGCATCAGCGTGTTGCGCGTGCCGTATAGAACGCGGCTGAAAATATCGCGGCCGGTATTGTCGGTGCCGAACCAATGCTCGGCGTCGGGCGGCCGCATCACCTTGGTGAGATCGGTGAAGTAGGGGTCGTACGGCGCGATCCAGGGCGCCAACAGGGCCGCGAGCACGATCACGGTGAGCACGACGGCTGCGAGCGCGGCCACGCGGTCGCGCGCCAGCCGTCGCAACACGCCGGCGCGGGCGAATACGCCGGTCTCGCGCACTTCGGCAAAGCCGGTATCGAGGGCCTCGGCGCTCATCTTCGCTGTATCCTGGGATCGAGATAGACGTAGAGCACGTCAACCAGGAGGTTGATGGACAGGAACGCGATCGCGAGGATCATGATCGCGCCCTGCGCCGTCGGAAAATCGCTGGAGACGATGGCGCCGACGGCGAGCCGGCCGACGCCGGGCCACGAGAACATCGTCTCGGTGACGACGGCGCCGCCGAGCAGGAACGCGGCCTGCAGCCCGATCAGGGTGACGACCGGGATCATGGCGTTGCGCAGCGCATGGTGGACGATCACCACCCGCTCGCGCAGTCCCTTGGCCCGCGCCGTGCGCACGAAATCTGCGCCGAGCACTTCGAGCACCGCGGTGCGCGTCAGCCGCGCGATCGGGCCGATCAGCACCGCGCCGAGCGTCAGGGCGGGAAGAATCAGGCTCGGCAGTCCGCCGTCCCACACCGGTCCGGTGCGGCCGGTGAACGGCAACAGCCCCCATTTGAATCCGACAAATTGAATCAGGATCAAGCCGATGAAGAACACCGGCATCGACACGCCGGCCACCGAGCAGGCCATGATGATGCGATCGGTGATGCGACCGCGATTGACGGCGGCCAGCGTGCCGAGTGTTAGGCCGATAGGCACGGCGAGCAGCATCGCCCCCAGCATCAGCTCGACCGTGGGGCCGATCGTCATCGCGAGTTCTTCGCTCACCATCTTGTTGGAGATGATGGAGCGGCCGAGATCGCCACGCACCACGCGCATGATGTATTCGAAGAACTGGACCGGGATAGATCGGTCGAGGCCGAGTTCCTGCCGGATCGCGGCGATGGTCTCGGCCTTGGCATCTGGCCCGGCGATGATCATCGCGGGATCAGCCGGCACCACCTGCAACAGACAAAAACAGAGGAAGAGAACCCCGAGCAAGGCGGGGAACGAAATCAGCAGACGATGGACAATCTGTTGTCCCATGCGACGCCAACGGACGGTTGGGCCAAAGGAACGCACGCGCCGACGCCGACGCTCTTGTCTCCCCCTCGGCAGCCGCGCTTCGTCCGACGCGCGCAGCTTTTGTTATAGCGTGAGTGTGACACCGGCGAGGGGCGGCGTCACGCGCAAACTGTCGATGGGGTCCAACTGCGTCCTTTTGCGCATCGTGCAGCTCGTCGCGTTTCGCCAATGCGAGAATTTCGTCTTGCGGGAACATGCGTGTTGGATTCGCCCGTGGCGTGCCAGCGAAGTTTATTAGAGGCAACGCTTGCGTATCACAACCTAAAGGTATTTTTGCGGTATGATGCCCGCGGTTTTGCGGATACTTTGCTGCGTGCGCCGTGGCAATGAGTTGGGGTTTTTGTGGTTCCATGCCCCGTGCCTCGCTATAATGGATGAGTCCCCGATCGGTTGACCCGCAATGCCTGATGGCTCCGCTACCGCGCATCATTACCGTCCCAAGCTCGTCACCGTTTTGTCGGAGGGCTATGGGCTCGACAGCTTTCGACGGGATATGCTCGCGGCCTTGACGGTCGCGATCGTCGCGCTGCCGCTCTCGATGGCGATTGCGGTGGCTTCGGGTGTATCGCCCGAGCGGGGATTGTACGCCGCCGTCATCGGCGGCTTTCTAGTCTCGGCGCTCGGCGGCAGCCGTTATCAGATCGGTGGACCGGCCGGTGCCTTCATTGTTCTCGTCTCGGCGACCGTGACGCGGTTTGGCCTCGAAGGGCTGCTGCTGACGGTCTTTATCTCCGGGTTCCTGCTGACGTTGATCGGCCTTTTGCGGCTCGGCTCGCTGATCCGTTACATTCCGCATCCGGTGACCATCGGCTTCACCGCCGGTATCGCGGTGACGATCTTTGCCAGCCAGCTCAGGGATCTCGGCGGCTTGAAGTTGGTTGCTGCTGAACCGGGCCAGCTATTGCCGAAGCTTGTCGTGCTCGGCCAGGCGCTGCCGACGCTCAGTCCAGCCACGCTCGCGGTCGGCATTGGCTCGACCACGCTGATCTTCCTGATGCGCCGTCTCTTGCCGAACTGGCCTGGAATGTTGTTTGCGGTCGTCTTGGCTTCGGTCGCGGCCTGGCTGTTCCATCTGCCGGTCGAAACCATCGGCAGTCGGTTCGGCCAGCTTCCCGACGGGTTGCCGGGTCCGCGCCTGCCTACGATGTCCTACGCCACCATCCTCGAAGTGTTGCCGACGGCGCTCTCCTTTACACTGCTCGGCGCGGTCGAAAGTCTGCTGTCCGCAAAAGTTGCCGACGGCATGACCGGGCGCAAGCATCGCTACAACATGGAGGTGGTCGCGCAGGGGATCGCCAACATCGCTTCCGCCATCTTCGGCGGCATCAGCGTGACTGGCACGATTGCTCGCACCGCGACCAATATCCGCGCCGGCGCCTGCAGCCCGGTCTCCGGCATGGCGCATGCGCTGTTCGTGCTGGTGTTCATGGTATTTGCCGCCCCGTTGGCAAGCTTCATTCCGCTCTCGGCGCTCGCCGGCGTGCTGGTGGTGGTGTGCTGGAATATGGCGGAGAGGGAGGAGTTTTTCCGCCTGCTTCACGCCTGGCGCCCGGCCTGCGTATTGATTGCGACCTTCGGCTTGACGCTGATCGAGGATCTTACCGTCGGCATCATCGCCGGCTGTTTATTGGCGGCGGCGTTTGCGATCTATGATCGCGTTCGCGCGCGCGCCTAATCCTTTGCTGCCGGTTTGGTCGCGAATTGCGGGAACATTACCGCGACGACTGGGCCGTCGGTGCGCCAGGAATGGCAGCCGCCTATGAAGAACGGTCGCCTGCCGGAATTGTGCTGATCTTCCAGCGAGTCGCGCCCCTCCGGCTTCGCGCCGTGGGACATCGTCTGATACAGCGTGGTGACGGCGGGGCCGAGCAATTCCATCAGATGGGTGCAGGTTTCCAGCCGGGCAATTTTGCGCCGGACCGCTTCGCGCCATCCCGGGCCGACGCGCTCGCCGACGAGGCGCGCAACGATCGGCTCGACGTCGATGCAGGTCGGGTAGGGCGTGCCGCGCATCATGGCTTCTGCCTCATGGATCGTCATGGTCTCGTCCATCGCGAGCCGCAGGCCGATATCATGGACGGGATCGCCGGGCTTCAGTTCGTCGCGAAAGCGGCCGGCAGGCTGTGGAAAGGGCTTGGTGTCGCGCAGCCATGCCTCGACTTCCCAGAGCCCGTCATCGCGCAAAAAGCCATCGCAGGTGATCGACCGCGTGTGCATGTGGCGGCGTGACTTGTTGCTGCTTTCCGGAGGCATCAGTTCCTATCCTGCATTGACGCGGGGCTTCAGCCGAATTTGACGATCATCTTGCCGAGCGCGGATCGCGACTGCATGGTCCTGAACGCCTCACGGAAATCCTCGAACGGCACGACCTTGCCAACCACGGGCTGCAATTTGCCCGAAGCCAGCCAGTCGAACAATTGCGCGATCAGGCGGGCGTGGGTCTCCGGCTCGCGCTTCTGGATCTGGGCGAGGTCGACGCCGAGCAGGGCGCCGCCCTTCAGGAGCGGCAGGTTGAACGCCAGCGCCGGAATCGCGCCGGAGGCAAATCCGACCACCAGATGCCGCCCGCGCCAGGCGATCGAGCGAAACGCCTGCAGCGCGATCTCGCCGCCGACGGGATCGAAGATCACGTCCGGGCCGTGGCCGCCGGTCAGTTCCTTCAGCGTGTCGCGCCAGTCGCCCCTGGTGTAGTCGATGGTCTGGTCAGCTCCGAACCGGATCGCGAAGTCGCGCTTGTCCGCCGTCGAGGCGGCGGCGATCACGCGCGCGCCCATCAGCTTGCCGATCTGGACGGCGGCGATGCCGACCCCGCCGGCCGCACCCAGCACCAGCAGGATCTCGCCCTCGCGCAGCGCGGCGCGGGCCTCCAGCGCGTAAAGCCCGGTGAGATAATTGGCCTGGAACGAAGCGCCGGCCTCGAAGGGAACCTGCGGTGGCAGGGGCTTGAGCGCGGCTGACGGCA
>CADEDX010000089.1 GCA_902826195.1 uncultured Bradyrhizobium sp.
AGCACCGGATGACACCAGGCCGCGTTGGAGCCCACCAGCACCAGCAGATCCGCCTCGTCGAGATCTTCATAGCAACCCGGCACCGTGTCGGCGCCGAACGCCCGGCGGTGCCCGGCGACCGACGAGGCCATGCAGAGCCGCGAATTGGTGTCGACATTGGCGCTGCCGATGAACCCCTTCATCAGCTTGTTGACGACGTAATAGTCCTCGGTGAGCAATTGGCCGGAGAGATAGAACGCGACCGCACCGGGACCATCGCGCGCGACAATGTGCTGGAAGCGGTGCGCGACATGGTCGAGCGCGTCGCTCCACGCCACCCGCTCCATGGTCCCCTCGCCGCAGCGGATCATCGGATAGAGCAAGCGGTCGGTCAGGCCGAGCGTCTCGCCGAGCGCCGCTCCCTTCGAGCACAGCCGGCCGAAATTGGCCGGATGATCAGGATCGCCCGATACCGCCGCCCCGCCCCGTCCGTCCGGCGTCGCGAGAATTCCGCAGCCGACGCCGCAATAGGCGCAAGTGGTTTTGACAGCGCGCAGGTCGGGATCGATGGCGGTCATGGCAGGAACCGGATCATGCGGCTTCGGAACGGATCGCAAGCGAGCGGCCGAACATCATGTCGGCGCGAATTCTCTGCGTCGATTGCCGGGTGCGGATCAGTTCGAGATACCACAACGCGTCGCCGACATCGCCGATCAGAACGGCGCCGGTCAATCGTCCGCCTGAAATCACGAGCTTCTTGTATGTGCCGTGATTGACATCAGACAGCACGATGGCTTCGCTGCCGTCGCCGCCCATGAAATCGCCGGCCGAGAACACGCTGACGCCGGAAACCTTGAGGTTGGTCGCGACGACACTGCCGGCGTAGCAGGCATCTCGCCCGGCGAGATGCCGCGCCAGCACCCGCGCCTGCTCATAGGCCGGTTCGACCAGCCCGTAGCAGACGCCGCGATGCTCGGCGCATTCGCCGATCGCGAATACGTTGGCAGCACCCGTCTGCAGCTGGTCGTCGACCACGACGCCGCGGTTGACCGGGATGCCGGCTTCCTTTGCCAGAGCGACATTCGGGCGGATGCCCGCCGCGAAGATCACGGCGTCGGCCGGAATCATGCCGCCGTCTACCAGTTCGACGCCTTCGACGCGCGTTACGCCGTGGATGCGCGCGGTGTTTGCGTTCAAGAGGATATCGATCCCCTTGCGCTCGACGAGGGATTTCAGAAGTTCGGCTGCGGGTGCATCGAGTTGCCGCTCCATCAGGCGGTCCATCAGATGCACCAGCGTTACCGGCGCGCCGGCCTTGGCGAGACCATAGGCTGCTTCGAGGCCGAGCAAGCCGCCGCCGACCACCACGACGCGCTTCTTCTGCACCGCCAACGTCAACAGCAAATCGACGTCGCGGCTGTCGCGAAACGTATGTACACCGGCGAGGTCGACGCCCGGCACGTTGAGCCGCAGCGCCGACGAGCCCGTGGTCAGCACCAGTTTGGAGAACGGCACGCTCTCGTCATTCTCGATCTTGAGCTCGCGGCGGCCGACATCGATCCCGGTGGCCATGCAGCCATACTTCAGGGTGACGCCGCGGTCCCTCCACCAGGAGGCCGGGTGGAGCTCGATGTCCTGCGACGTGGTCTCGCCCGCCAGCACCGACGACAGCAGCACGCGGTTATACGCAAGCCGCGGCTCGTCGCCGATCACGGCGATGGCGTAACGCCCCAGCGCCACCTTGGCCAGTTCATCGACCAGACGGGCGGCGGCCATGCCGTTGCCGACGATGACAAGCGGTTCGCTCATGACGCTTCCTCACTCGGCGGCTTGGGTGCTGCCGTAGGCTTCCGAGATCATGTACCCGGAAAGCGTGCCGTAGGCCGCCGACCAGGCATCGGCGACTTCGGGCGTCCAGGCTTCGCCGAGCCCATTTTCCAATGTCCACAACAGCGCACCGCCGACGACGGGATAGTGTTCCGGCCTGGCGCCGTAGCCGACGTGGCGCTTGGCCAAGGCGCTGGCGGCGGGCAACACCGAACCGATATCGCTCAGCCCGTTGACCACCACGGCCAGCGTTCCCATCAGCTTCTTGCGCTGCTCGGTCATGTCGTCAGGAAACATCGTCCTGACCTGGGGCGCGACTTCGAACAGGCGATCGTAGAACAGCACGGCGGCCTGTTCGGAGATCGGAGCGACCTTGGCGAAACTCTGCTGCACGAGATTGACTTGCTCAGGCGTCATTTTCATTTCCTGCCTGTTCCCGGCCCTGCCCCACGCGGGACCGCATAAGACTCAAATCATGATGCGAGTGATCGCATCATGATTTCTTCTATTTGTTTGAGCATGATCTTTCGAAAAACCGGTTTGCACTTTTCCGGATCATGCTCAGGCCGCCTCGACGAAGCGATGCCGCTCGTAGAGGAATTCGAGCACGCGCTGGCGGCACTTGAGGTAGCCGGGGTTGGTCGCGAGTTCGAGCCGCTTGCGTGGCCGCGCCAGCGGCACTTCCAGCACCTCGCCGATCCGCGCGCTCGGGCCGTTGGTCATCATCACGATGCGGTCCGACAGCAGCACGGCCTCGTCGACGTCATGGGTGATCATCAGGATGGTGTTGCCGAGCTTCTGGTGCAGCGCCATCACCGAGTCCTGCAGATGCGCCCGGGTCAGCGCGTCGAGCGCACCGAACGGCTCGTCGAGCAGTAACACCTTCGGCTCCATCGCCAGCGCCCGGGCAATGCCGACGCGCTGCTTCATGCCGCCGGAGATTTCCGACGGCCGCTTGTCCTTGGCGTTGGCCATCTGCACCAGGTTGAGATTGTGCATCACCCAGGCTTCGCGCTCGGCTCGGCTCTTGCTCGACGCGAATACCTTGTCGACGCCGAGCTTGACGTTTTCGTACACCGTCAGCCATGGCAGCAGGCTGTGGTTCTGGAACACCACGGCGCGGTCCGGCCCCGGCGAATTGACCTCGCGGTTCTCCAGCAGCACGCAACCCTGCGTGCAGTCGGTGAGGCCGGCGACGATGTTGAGCAGCGTGGATTTTCCGCAGCCGGAATGGCCGATGATCGAGACGTATTCGCCCTTCGCGATCGTCAGGTTGATGTCCTTCAGCACCTCGGTGGTGGCGTTGCCGCGGGTGAAGGTCTTGTCGATGTGATCGAGCTTGAGATAGGCCTGCATGACATTTTCCCTTCAGCTCGCGGACGTGCCGCGGGTCACGATCTTGCCCAGTCCCGCGATCACGCGGTCGAGCACGAAGCCGATGATGCCGACATAGAACAGCGCCAGGATGATCTCGCTGATGTGCGACGAGTTCCAGGCGTCCCAGATGAAGAAGCCGATCCCGACGCCGCCGATCAGCATTTCGGCCGCGACGATTGCCAGCCACGACAGGCCGATGCCGATACGCAAACCTGTGAAGATGTAGGGTGCCGCCGCGGGGATCATGATCTTGGAGAAAAATTCCAGCGGATTGAGCTGCACGACGGCCGCGACGTTGCGGTAATCCTGCGGGATGTTGCGGATGCCGACCGCGGTGTTGATGATGATCGGCCAGACCGAGGTGATGAAGATGACGAAGATCGCCGAAGGCTGGCCGTCACGGAACGCGGCCAGCGACAGCGGCAGCCAAGCCAGCGGCGGGATGGTGCGCAGCACCTGGAACAGCGGATCGAGCCCGCGCATTGCCCATACCGACTGTCCGACCAGCGTGCCGAGCGCGATGCCGACGATCGCGGCAATCGAATAGCCGTAGGCAACGCGCTGCAGCGATGCCGACAGATGCCAGAACAGGCCCTTGTCGATGCCACCATTGTCGAAGAACGGGTCGAGGATCAGCTCCTTGGTGTCCTTGAAGACTTTCGACGGCGGCGGAAGCGTGGAGCCGGTGCGGCGGCAAACCAGCTCCCAGAACAGCATTAGCAGCGCGACGACGACCAGCGGCGGCACCACGCGCACCGCGGTCTCCTTTGCCACTTTGGCGTACTTTTCGGCGCGCGGCGGCTGCTTCGGCGTCATCGTCACTACCGGGGCCGCAGCGGCCGGCGGGGTGGTCGTAACGGCCACCGCAGTGGCTTCAGCTTTGATCGCGGGCATCGACATCGACAATCCATCTCCGTGTTCAATAAAGGCTGGCCGCCTGCGGCTCACGGGCGGCCCAGGCTTGATCAGACATCAACACGCTTGATCGCGAGCGACTTGAGGTATGCGGCCGGATTCTCCGGATCGAACACCTTGCCGTCGAAGAAGGTCTCCTTGCCGCGCGAGGTCGAAGCCGGAATGTCGGACGCGGCGACGCCCATTTCCTTGGCCGCATCGCGCCACATGTCCTCGCGGTTGACCTTGGCGACCAGTGCCTTGGTATCGAAGCCCGCTTCGTACTTGCCCCAGCGGATATCTTCCGTCAGGAACCACAGATCGTGGCTCTGGAACGGATAGGAGGCATGATCGCGCCAATACTTCATGATGTGCGGCGAGTTCTCGACCACCTTGCCGGGGATGCCGTAGTCGAACTTGCCGGCCGAACGGTCATAGACGTCCTCGACCGGGCAGTTCATCCACTGCCGCTTGCCCATGATGGTGGCGAGTTCTTTCTTGTTCTCGGCCTTGTCGGCCCATTGCTGCGCTTCCATGACGGCCATCAGAATGGCCTTGGCGGCCTTCGGATATTTGTCGACGAAGGCAGCGCGCATGCCGAGCGACTTCTCCGGATGCTTGTTCCAGATTTCGCCGGTATTGACCGCGGTGTAGCCGATACCCTGGTTGATGAGCTGGAGATTCCATGGCTCGCCGACGCAGAAGCAGTCCATGGTGCCGACCTTCATGTTGGCCACCATCTGCGGCGGCGGCACCACGATGGTCTCGATGTCCTTGTCTGGATCGATACCGCCGGCAGCGAGCCAGTAGCGGATCCACAGGTCGTGGGTACCGCCCGGGAAGGTCATCGCGGCCTTCACGGCCTTGCCCGAAGCCTTCTTCTTTTCGAGCGCCGCCTTGAACGGCGTGGCATCGACGCCGAGCTTCAGGTCGGCGTATTCCTTCGCAACCGAGATGCACTGGCTATCGAGATTGAGCCGCGCCAGGATGTACATCGGTGTCGGCTGGTTGTTCTGCGTCACCTTGCCGGCCGAGATAAGATAGGGCATCGGCGTCAGGATGTGCGCGCCGTCGATGCCGTTGCCTTCCGAGCCCAGCACGAGGTTGTCGCGCGTGGTGCCCCATGACGCCTGCTTGGCGACTTCGACGTCAGGCATGCCATACTTGGCGAACAGCCCCTTGTCCTTGGCCACAAACAGCGGCCCGGCATCGCTCAGGGCAATGAAGCCGAGCGTCGCCTTGGTGACTTCCGGCCCGGCGCCCTGCGCGAACGCACCGGCGGGGAGATTCGCCCGGGCGGCAGCGAGCAATGCCGCCGTACCGCCGGCCGCCTTCAAAAGCTGACGGCGGCTGAGACCGCTGCGCGAGGTTGGAGTGGTGGGCTTCGTCATGGGCGTCGCTGTCCTTTGCGTCAGTGATTAAACGGGCCGTCCGGTTGGGCCGCCGCGCTGGGCGCAGAAGGGCGCGTTCCGGGGAGGCCCCGGAATGGCGGCGGTCACAATTCGGATGAATGGTCTCGAGGGACGGCTTCAATGGCGTCAGCACAAGCTATTCAAGCTTCGTGCCAAGCTCTTCGCATCGCAAAAAGATGTTTTTTATCAGATGATTATATATTTGCTACGGCACAGCCGCGCACCGCTCCCGAAGCCGCTTTTCGCATTCTAAATTTGCGATTCGCTCAAATATTGAGCGACGCACAAGATTTGAGCACGTGGAAAAATCGGTCTTTCAGGCATCCTCGGTGGACTTCGCCATCATCGGTTTTGGCGCGTTTCCGTCGCCGGGTTTCATCCGGAATTCGTAGGTCATGAGGTGCCACGGCGCGGCCGCGGGCTTGCCGTCCGGCATGACCGGATCAATGCGCTTTTCGATCCTCGCGACCAACTCGTCCTTGACCCCGAACACCACGTCGGAATCGAGGTACTTGTCGCCATCCATGAAGACGTGGGTGATCAGCGGTTGGTGTTCCGGCGCGGCGACCAGGAAGTGCACATGGGCCGGCCGCATCGCATGGCGGCGAGTCTGGATGATCATCTCGCCGACCGGCCCGTCGGTCGGGATCGGATAGCTGCACGGCAGGATGGTCCGGAAGAAGAACCTGCCATCGGCGTCGGTGATGAAGCGCGCCCGCGACGAAGGTCCCTCGGACGCATAGGACGGCTTCTGGGAGTCATAGAAACCATCGTCATCGGCGTGCCAGACATCGACCGGCACGCCTGCCAGCGGCTTGCCCTTGAGGTCGGTGACGCGGCTCTGCACGAACATCCGCTCGCCCGACAGATCGGCCGAGATGTCGGTGCCGTGCGGCGTCACCTTGTGCTCGCCTACATAGAACGGGCCGAGCACGGTGGTCTCGGTCGCCCCCTCGCGCTCGCGGTGGTTGACCGCATCGACCAGCATCGACACGCCGAGCACGTCAGAGAGCAGGATGAACTCCTGCCGGATCGGCGTGCACTTCTGGCCGGTGCGGGTCAGGAAGTCGATCGCGTATTCCCACTCCTCGAAGGTGAGATCGGTCCTGCGGACATAGTCGTGCAGCGATTTCACGAGTTCCTGCAGCAGGAATTTAGCGCGCGGATCCGGCGTCTCGTCAAAGCTGCGGATCACGGCGGCGGTCAGTTCGGTTTCGCTGAATTGGCGCATGTTGGGCTGTCCTGCGGGATGGGCGAAGTCTGGCGCCACCCTATACCAGCGTGCCACGCCGGGTAAGCGAGGCTGGTTGGAACGGGGCACACTTTTCGGCTATCAAAGGCTATATCGCCAGCCGGAGTTGCCCCCGATGTTAGCCCCTGCCCCCGCCTCGCCCGAATCCGCCGGAATGTCCAAGGCGGCGCTCGATCGCCTCGAAAATCATCTCAAGCAGCGCTATATCGACGCTGGCCGGTTTCCGGGCACGCAGCTCCTGATCTATCGCCGCGGCAAGGTGGTTCATTCCACCGTGCAGGGCTTTGCCGACCTCGAACGCAAGGCGCCGGTCACGGACGACACGATCTTCCGCATCTATTCGATGACCAAGCCGATCACCAGCACGGCCTTCATGATGCTGGTCGAGGAAGGCCGCGTCGCGCTCGACGAACCCGTGCACAAATACATTCCGTCATGGAAGAATCTCGGCGTGTTCATGGCAGGCACCTATCCGACACACCGGCCCCAGCAGGCGACAGGGCCGATGCTGATCCTGGAACGGCTGCGCCGACCCACCGGGCTTACCTACAGCTTTCAGCAGCGCAGCAATGTCGATGCCGCCTATCGCGAGACCAAGATCGGCGAAGTGATCAAGGCCGGCACGCTGCAAACCATGATCGACGATCTGGCGAAGATCCCGCTGGAATTTTCGCCGGGCGAGGCCTGGAACTATTCGGTCGCTACCGACGTGCTCGGCTATCTCATTGGCGTCATCAGCGGCAAGCCGTTCGAGCAGTTCCTGAAGGAACGCATCTTCGATCCGCTTGGCATGAACGACACCGATTTCTTCGTGCCGAAGGAAAAGGCGCATCGTTTCGCAGCGTGCTACTCCGCCGGCGTGCAGATCGGCATGACGGCCGGCGAGGCCAAATTGACGCTGCAGGATGACCCGACCACGAGTTCGTTCCTGTCGCCGCCCACGTTTATTTCCGGTGGGGGTGGCCTGTGCTCGACCGCGGCCGACTACCTCACATTCTGCCGTGCGCTGCTCAATGGCGGCGAACTCGACGGCGTACGGCTGCTGGGCCCGAAGACGCTGAAGCTGATGGCGTCAAACCATTTGCCCGGCGGCGTCGACCTGCCGGCGATGTCGCGCTCGCTGTTCTCCGAGGCAGCCTACAATGGAATCGGCTTCGGACTTGGCTTCGCGGTTACCATGCATCCGGCGCAGACACTGATCGCCGGCAGTCCCGGCGAGTTCAACTGGGGAGGTGCTGCGACGACCTCGTTCTTCATCGATCCCGCGGAAGAGCTGATCACGATTTTCATGACGCAGGTGCTGCCGTCGAGCGCCTATCCGCTGCGGCGCGAGCTCCGCACCATGGTGTATGCCGCCATCACCGACAGCAATCTTTGACGCCGGCCAGTTCCTCGGCGCCAGGCCGCCACGGAACCGGGCCTGCAGCCCGGGGGCCGGGCTTACTCCGCCTTAATATGCTTGGCGCAATTCCGCGGCATCTCCTATGCTTGCCGCACGTCGCGCCGATCCGGGAACTTCCTTGCCCAAGCTCTCATTGCCAGTGCGTCTCGCCCTTCTGGTCGCGGGAACTACGCTCCCGCTGATCATTTTCGCGGCCGGTATTGTGTACAACAATTACAAGCAGGACCGGCAGAACGCGACGCAGCGGGTGCTGGAAACCGTCCGCAACATCCGCCTCGTACTCGATGCCGAGATGCTGCGCATGACCGGTGCGCTTCAGGTGTTGTCGCTGACGAATTCATTGCGCGACGGCGATTTCGACGGTTTTCGCCGGATCGCGCAGGGCTTCCTTGATCAATACGGCGAAGGCGGGGTGATCCTGGTGGCCAATCGCGACGGCCAGCAGGTATTTTCCTCGGTTACCACGGACACGACGAGCCTGCCGCTGCGGAACAATCGCGCCATCGTCGACAAGGTCTTTGCCGAGAAGAAACCGGTCTACTCCAATCTGTTCATCGGCGCGGTGAAGAAGCGGCTGATCGTGACCGTTGAAGTACCGGTCTTTCGCGATGGCGAGATGATCTACGAGATCTCGTTCAGTCCGCCGACCGAAATTTTTCAGGCCATGATCGAACAGCAGCAACCAAGCAAGGACTGGACGATCTCGATCTTCGACGGCGAAGGCACCAATTTTGCGCGCGTTCCGAACCCGCAGGAGACGGTCGGCAAGCGCGCTTCGCCCTCGCTCTATGCGCAGATGTTCAAAAGTCCCGAAGCCACCATGCCGACGATATCGCTGGAGGGTGTGGCGCTGATCACGAGCCTTGCCCGCTCCTCGCTCACCGGCTGGACGGTTGCCGCCGGCGTCGCCGAAAACTCGCTGGTCGCGCCGCTGTGGCGCAACCTCGCGATCACGAGCGTGATGGGCACAGTGCTGCTAATGGTCGGCCTCGCCTTTGCGGTGCGGATGGCGACCCAGATCGCCCGCGGCGAGATGCTCCACAATCTGCTGATCGAGGAGCTCAATCACCGGGTCAAGAACACGCTCGCCGTGCTGCAGTCGATCGCCACGCAGACATTTCGCAGCGCCAGCCGGGCCGAACGCGAGAAATTCGAGGGAAGGCTCGGCGCGCTGGCGGAGGCGCACAATCTGCTGAGCCAGGAAAAATGGCAGGGCGCGGAGCTGCGGGAAGTGATTGCGCGGGTGCTGCGGCCCTATTTGCTCAACACTCCGGAACGAATGCGGATGGCCGGCCCCCCGGTTCCGCTGTCGCCGCGCCTGGCGGTGGTGCTGTCGATGATCGTGCACGAGATCGCGACCAATGCCGCCAAATACGGCGCGCTGTCGAACGATACCGGCACCGTCGCGGTGGGCTGGGAGATCCTCGAGGAAAGCGACGGGCGCAAGCTGCGGTTGATCTGGACCGAGGCCGGCGGCCCGCCCGTGTCGGCGCCGGTGCAACGCGGCTTCGGCTCACGGCTGATCGAGCGCTCCACGCGCGACCAGCTCGGCGGCGAAGCGACCGTGGACTTCCTGCCGCGCGGCGTCGTCTACACGGTGAGCTGCGCCCTCGATCGCGAGGAATAGCGAGAGACTACTTCAACATCTCCGGCACGATCAGCCGCGGCAGGAACAGCGAAACGCTCGGCCAGATGATCAGCGCGGCCAGCACCAACAGCATCGGTATCAGCATAATGACCGTGTCCTTGAGCGCGTAGCGCAGCCGCACGCCCGCAATCGAGCAAGCGATCATCAGGCACAGGCCATAGGGCGGCGTCACCAACCCGAAGGCCAGCGAGACGATCGAGACGATCGCAAACTGGACGGGGTGCAAATCGACCGATTTCGCCAGCGGTTCGAGCACGGTACCGACGATGATGATCGCCGGAATCGCGTCGAGAAAACACCCCACCACCAGGAAGCAGAAGGAGATGAAGAAGCCGGCCCCGATCGCGCCCATGCCCCAGGTCGAGACGTTGGCCAGCAGTTCCTGCGGGATCCTGTAATAGGCCAAGAGCCAGCCGAAGGCGCTCGCGGTACCGATGCAGAACAGCGCGACGCCGGCGAGACGGCCGGTGTCCAGCAGCGCCTTGTAGAGCTGGCGCACTCCGGTTTCACGGTAGAAGAACGTCGATAGCGCAACGGAATAGAGCACTGCGACGCATGCAGATTCGGTCGCAGTAAACCACCCCAGCAAAATGCCGCCGACAATGATGAACGGCGTCGTCAGCGCCGGTATCGACCGCAAGATCGCCCACCACATGTCCCGCCAGCTATCCTTCGGATAGGTCGGATAGCCACGGCGCACCGCGTAGACATGGACGGTCGCCATCTGCGCACCCGCGATCAGCAGCCCCGGTACGATGCCCGCGAGGTACATCGCGGCAATCGAGGTCGAGATCAGCCCGCCCCACACGATCATCAGGATCGAAGGCGGGATGATGACGGCCAGCACGGCGGAAACCGCGGTGATCGCGATGGAGAACGAGAGGTCGTAGCCCTCCTTTGTTTGGGCATCGATGAAGATCTTGGATTGGCTCGCAGCATCGGCGGTCGAGGAGCCAGAAATGCCGGCGAAGAACACCGACAGCACGACATTGATCTGCGCCAGCGAACCCGGCCAGTGCCCGACCATCGAGCGCGACAACGCGACCAGGCGGTCGGTGATTCCGCCGATGCTCATCAGGTTGGCGGTCAGAAGAAAGAACGGCACCGCCAGCAGGATGAACGAATTGTAGGCGTTGAAGGTCTCCTGCGCGAGTGTCATGATCGACAGGCGCGGCTCGATCAAAAGAACCGGCACGCAGGCCAGACCGAGCGCAAAGGCGACCGGCACGCGAATGATAAGCAGGCCGACGAAAACCCCGAACAGCACCATGGCGGACTGTCCGGCGGAAAGAACATTGCCGCTCATGATTTTGCCCCAAGCACAATCCGCATCTCGTCGAAGATCTGTTCGCCGGCAAACACGATCCACGTCACGCCGGCCACCGGCCATGCGACATGGATCATCCAGAGCGGCAGATCCGCCAGTTCCGACGTCCGGTTCCAGGCGAACCGCGTGAATTCGAGCCCGGCCCAGACGAACACCACCGCCATTGCCAGCACGCCGATCCGCGCCAGGATCCGCACCATGGCCTCGCTCCGGCGCGACAGGTCGGGCCAGACATCGACCTCGAAATGCTGGGACTCCCTGATGCCGACCATGGCGCCGATCATGATGGTCCAGACGAACAGGAAGCGCGCCATCTCCTCGGTCCAGATGTAGGAGGGAATGAGCGGTGTGTAGCGCGAGATGATCTGCAGCGTGACCGGAATGACCAGAATGCCGACGCAGGCGGCGAGCAGGATTTCCAGCAATTTGGCATAGGCCGCCGTCCCTCGGCGCCACAGCGACGGGCTCGGCGGCATCGGCACTTCAGTCATGAAAGCTCCGGGGGATAGCGATCATGGAAGGGAGCAAGCCGTCCGGCTTGCCCCGCCTCCCTGCAACGCGGCGTGAGAATTTCAGGCGACGTTGATCTTCTCGAAGATGCCTTCGGCGCCGATTTCCTTGGCATAGGTCGCCATCACGGGATCGGCGAGTTTCTTCATGGCGTCGCGCTCCTCGAACGGAACGCGTTTGAGCTTGCCCGCCTTCTCCAGCGTGTCGAGCTTGGTGACTTCCTCGCTCGATTCCAACTGACGACCGTAGTCGCCGGCCTCCTTGCCGGCCTTCATGATGGCGTCCTGCAGATCCTTCGGCAGGGTCTTCAACGTCTTCACCGAGAAGCAGATCGGCCGGATCGACACCGCGTGCTGGGTCAGGTTGAGATGCGGCGCGACCTCGTAGAACTTCATGGCCTCGACGCCAGCCGCCTCGTTCTCGCCGGCCGCGATCACGCCGTTTTGAATGGCGTTGTATATTTCGTTGTACGCAATGACGGTCGGGGCCATGCCGACCGCTGCAAACGTCTTCGACCAGATCGGCGCGCCCTGCACGCGAACCTTGAGACCCTTGAGATCGGCGAGATTCTTGAGCGGCTTGTTGGCGAAGATGTTGCGGACGCCGCCGCCGGCATAGCCGATCAGAACCACTTCGGCCTTGGCTGCGACCTCATCGGCGATTGGCGCCAGAATGTTGGCTTCGACCACCTTGTTCATGTGCTCGATGCCCTTGAACACGAAGGGCGCGTCGATGAACGGCGCCGCCTTGGCAAAAGTCGACATGTGGGCCGGCGATACAATGCCGTAATCGACCGCCTTGCCCTGGGACATGTACTCGAAATACTGCTTTTCGAGCCCGAGCGATGAATTCTTGTGCAGCGTGAAATTGATCGGCTTACCGTAGTACTTCTTCACCAGTTCCTCGAACCGGATCAGCGCCCTGTTGAAGGCGTGATCATCGTTGAACTGCACGGCCCCGTTGAGCGTGACGGGCGCCTGCGCCCGCAGGATCGATGGCATGCCCAGCACACCGGCAGCCGCCGTCGTACCAAGGCCCGCGAGTACGGCTCTTCGCTTCATGGCTTCCTCCCCTGCAATGCACGTCCCTTTTACGCGGGACTTCGGCCCGGCCGTCGACACGGCCACTGTCGCGAAGCGTATGCAAAACAGCATCGCTGTGGAAGCCAATTCAGGCGTTACCCCAGGCCAATCAGCCGCAGGCGGGCGACCGATGATTGTAATCATCCTGCTTCGTCGGCCCTGCAGGGCCGGGACCAATCCGCAGTCCTTGCGGAAAGACGTCCGTCGCTGCGCCCAGCCTCTCGATTGTCCGGGCAACATCGATGGCGTTCGACAGATGCCGCGGGCGCGCATTTGCGGAGGGTCTGCCCGGGCTGCGATTGATGCACGATATCGGATTCCTGCCGCCGCCTCGGGGAGCACGGGCAACTTGCAAGTCCGTAGTTTGCCGGAATTTCCCGCCACAACCGGTCCGAAAACAAGGCTGAATTTTGCTGCAATCTGTCAGGCGTCATCGCCATGCGGCATTTCACGCCATGCTCGCCCGTATCGCGACAGCACGCGCTGAGAGCGATTGGATTTTGATCAACCCCCGTAAAAAACCGGGGGTGGATCGTCACCTAGTAAGCATGCTCACTAAAATCTGTGACCTTCGAACTCGCGGTGGTTGTGGTTTGTCGAATATTTTGTCAAATATAGTCGGCGGGGTTTTTTCGAATTGCCCCCTGGGTGCCGGCAGCTTTAGGTGGTTGGCGGTAACCGGTATCAGGATGCTTCCCAAGCGTGTGTTCGTTTGGATAGCATTCCGAAATATCTCAGGAAGCCTGTGGTTCTCTTGTGACCGCACGTTTCGAACTGACTTTAAACACGGCAGATACAGAGGAAGCTCTGACCGACTTTTGCCAGGGTTTCCCGATTGAAGGACGGTAAAACCAGAATGAACAGATCAGCAGCGAAGAAAATGAAGCAGCGCAGCGCGGGCAAACCCGATATTGAATTGGGCAAGCGAATTCGCCTGCGGCGTGTGGAACAAAAGATCTCCCAAGCAGAACTCGGCGACAAGCTCGGCGTCAGCTTCCAGCAAGTCCAGAAGTACGAGAAAGGCGTCAACCGCGTCGGCGCTGCCCGTCTGCAGCAGATCGCCACCGCGCTCGACGTTCCGGTCACGTTCTTCTACGACGGCGACGGCAAAGCCCGCGAAGTCGAGAGCCTGCTGTTCCTGGACAGCGCGTTCAGCCTGCGGCTGCTGCGTGCCTACAGCAAGATCAAGGACCAGACTGTCCAGCGCCAGCTGGTGTCCCTGATGGAATCGATTGCGGCCAACGAAGGCTAGACACCTATCGCGCCTTGATCGCAGCACCGCGGACCCGTTCATTCGTGCGAGAAATCGCCGGGTAGCCTGTTGCTGCGCTAGGCCCGACCCTGATCTGGCGAGAAGATTGCCGCAACACTGCCGTCGGTAGCAGTTCCGACCGGTGCATCCATAGAAGACAGAATAGGCCAGTCTCGCGATCGCGAGTTGTCAAAGACTTTTTCCGAACCGATTTTCTGCTCGAGAACGCGACGCCGATTTTTCAGATCGCTCTCCGGCGCCCTGCTTCCCACTCCCGTAACCGCAGAACCATCTGCCTGGCACAACCGCCATCGGCCGATCCCGGACGCGGTCTTGCTCGGGGCCGTCGAAGCGTGGCACCACGTTACCGATACAAAGACCGGTCCATCGGCGTCGGGAAGCAATCATGATGATCCTTCACCACGGCTGGCGTTCAAGCGCTTCGCGCCGTGTTCGGCTGTGCCTGGCGGAGAAGGGCTTGGCCTACGAAGGCCACGTAGTGGACATGGGCGTCATGGAGCATCACTCGCCGGAATATTTGAAGATCAATCCGCTCGGCGTGATCCCGACCCTGATCCATGACGGCCGGCCGCTGCACGAGAGCGGCACGATCTGCGAGTATCTCGACGAGACGTTTCCCACGCCTCCGCTCCGGCCAGACACGCCTTACGAGCGCGCCGAGATGCGCAACTGGATCCGGCACATCGACGGGCTGATCGGCAATCTGATCATCTTCAACTGGCAGCATCATCTGGCCAAGACCGCGTCGCAATGGTCGGACCAGGAACTCGCCGAGAAACTCAGGAATATCCCAAGCAAGGAGCGGCAGGAAGCCTGGCTGCGGGCCGCGCGCAAACCCTACACCGAGGAAGAACGCAACGCGGCGCGAACCAGACTGGTCGCGCTACTGGACAAGATGGAAGCGGCGCTTGAGCCTTCCGGGTGGCTGGTCGGCAAGGCCTACTCGATCGCCGACATCGCCGCCGCCCCCTTCGTCATGCGCATCGACGAGGAAATCGCGCCGGACGAAATGACCGAAAAGAAACATCCACGCGTAGCGTCGTGGTGGACTAGACTGCAGGTACGGCCGGCGTACGCGCAAGCGAACTTCGGCCCCTTTTGTTGATTCCTGAACTGGATTGGACAACGCGATGCTGGACACCCCGAACAACGCCGAGACCTTGCATGCCGACGGCAAGATCCTGCAAAGCTTCAGCGACGGCGTCGGCGTCGGCGTCGGCGTCATCACATTCAACAACCCCGACAAACGCAACGCGATGTCGCTCGAGATGTGGGAAGGTCTTGGCCAGGCACTGGTCGCTCTGCGCGACAATCCCGACGTGCGCGTCGTGGTCCTGGTCGGCGCCGGCGACAAGGCGTTCGTCTCGGGCGCTGATATCAGCCAGTTCGAAAAGACCCGCCACAATGCGGCGGCCTCGGAAGAATATTCAAAACGCAGTGAGGCACAGCGGGCGCTGCTGGCGAGCTATCCGAAGCCAACGATTGCCTGCATCCGCGGCTTCTGCCTCGGCGGCGGCATGCAGGTCGCCATGCTGACGGATATTCGCATTGCGTCTGACAACAGCCAGTTCGGCATTCCCGCCGCAAAACTCGGCATTGCCTACGGCTACGACGGACTCAAGCATCTGGTCTCGCTGGTCGGGCCATCCTGGGCTCGGCTCATGATGTACACAGGCATGCGAATCGATTCCGCGGAAGCGCTGCGCATCGGATTAGTCGATCGCGTGCTGCCGGATGCGGAATTATGGGACGCTACGACGGAGATCGCGCGCACGATTTCGGGCAACGCGCCGCTCGCGATCAAAGCCGCCAAGATCACCATCGCCGAAGTACTGAAAGACGAAAGCAAGCGCGACATGGATGCGATCAAGAACATCGGCACGGCCTGCATGGACTCGGAAGATTTTCGCGAAGGCCGCACCGCCTTCATGGAAAAGCGCAAGCCGCAGTTCAAGGGGAAGTAGATCGGTTTTCGTCATGGCCGGGCTTGTCCGGGCCATGCACGTCCTGCTGTGCCGAAGCACCAGACGTGGATGCCCGGCCCAAGGCCCGGCATGACGGCGAGTGGGTGTGCAGTTCCTTACAGCGCAGCCAGCACCGCTTTTGTAATATCCGCCGTGCCATTGCTGCCGCCAAACTCCATCGGCTTGATCGCTCCTGCATAGGCCTTGTCCACCGCGCGCTCGATCCGCTCGCCGGCCTCGGCCGCGCTTTCGAGCCCGTGCTTGTCGGCGAGCCAGTCCAGCATCATGGCGGCCGACAGGATCATCGCGGTGGGATTGGCCTTGCCCTGCCCCATGATGTCGGGCGCGGTGCCGTGGCAGGGCTGGAACACGGCGTAGCGGTCACCGATATCGGCAGACGGGGCCATGCCGAGTCCACCGATCAGACCGGCAGCGAGGTCGGAGAGAATGTCGCCGAACATGTTCTCCGTCACCATGACGTCAAAATCCCAGGGACGCTTCACCATCATCAGCGAGCAGGCGTCGACATAAATCCGGTCGATCTTCACATCGGGATGGCGCTTGGCGGCCTCGTCGAATATCCCGCGCAAGAACGCGCACGCCCTGAACACCATGGCCTGGCAGCCGCCGCTCAGGCCGC
>CADEDX010000090.1:0-12898 GCA_902826195.1 uncultured Bradyrhizobium sp.
TAGATCCTCGCCGGATACCTGCAACTCAACAAGGCGGCCCACCCCGGAGGAATACTTCAAATGGGCTGGATCCGTCACAACTTTTTACATGGCGCCGCAAGGCAATCGCCTCGGGTGCGGTTGCGCCATTGGAGGGATCGCCGAGCCGGCCGGTCAGGTTCACGCGCTTTGAAGCGATGCGGAGCGATACGGTAGAAATTGTTATCGGCGATGTGGTGGTGCGTGCCGGCGGCGACTTCGAACCTGATCGGCTTGCCGATGTGATCCGGGCGGTTCGCAAGGCATGATCCCGGCCGGGGTGCAGGTTTATGTGGCGAGCATGCCGGTTGACTTCCGCAAGGGCGCGAACGGCTTGATGGCGTTGGTTCGGGATGGTGGCGCTGACCCGTTCAATGGCGCGCTCTACGTGTTCCGCTCGAAAAGAGCGGACCGTATCAAGGCGGTCTGGTTTGATGGCACGGGGGTGTGTCTGTTTGCCAAGACGCTCGAGGACGCGCAATTCTGCTGGCCCCGGATTGGGCCGGCCACGTTGCAATTGAACCATTCGCAGTTGCTTGCGCTGGTCGATGGGCTGGACTGGAAGAAGGTCCGACCGGTGGCTGTGAAGCGGCCGCAATCGATGGGCTGAAAAACCTGTGGCATTTTGAATCAGGCATTTGGAAAGTTTGGAAAAACGGCCGCGAACATGCTGTGATCGCGGCGATGACGATGGCCGCTGCAGAGCTTCCCGACGACGTTGACGCGCTGAAGGCGATGATCGTCGCCATGGCCGAACAGAGGGTGTTGCTGGAGGCACGCACCAGCCATCTCGAAGTGGTGAACAAGACGGCTGACGAGCGGATTGCGACGCTGACGGCGATCGTGAGGATGTTGGAGCGGTCACGCTACGGTACTCGCTCCGAGCGCCTACGCGGCGCGACATTGAGCGACGAGCAGCACGCCTTCGTGTTCGACGAGATCAAAACCGGTCTGGCGGCGATCGAAGCCGAACTTGAAAGCACCGCTCGGGACAAGCCGAAACGTGCGCCACGTTCCCGCAAAGGCTTCGCGGCTGATCTGGAACGGGTTGAGATTGTCATCGAACCTGAGATTCCGGCAGGCTGCGAGGGGCTGGAGAAGGTTCAGATCGGCGAGGACGTGTCCGAGCGTCTGGACGTGATGCGGGCGAGGTTCCGGGTAATCGTCACGCGCCGCCCGAAATACGCCTACCGGAATCGCGATGGTGTGATCCAGGCGCCGGCGCCACCCCATATCATCGAGAGCGGCATCCCGACCGAAGCGCTTCTGGCCCAGATCGCCGTCTCCAAATATGCCGATGGCCTGCCGCTGTATCGGCAGGAAGCCATCTATGCGCGGGACCAGGTCGAGCTGGACCGCTCGCTGATGGCGCAGTGGATGGGCAAGGTTGGCTTCGAACTTCAGCCTCTGGCCGACTACGTTCTGGAACGGATCAAGCAGGGCGAACGGGTATTTGCCGATGAGACCACGTTGCCGACGTTGGCTCCCGGTTTAGGCAAGACCCAAAAGGCCTGGTTATGGGCCTATGCCCGTGACGACAGACCCTTCGGCGGCGCCGGTCCGCCGATGGTGGCCTACCGCTTCGAGGATAGCCGCAGTGGCGAATGCGTGGCGCGCCATCTGAAGGGCTACACCGGAATCCTGCAGGTCGATGGCTACTCGGCCTATACAAGGCTTGCCAAAACCGGCACCGGCGGAAGCAATGAAACGGTGACGCTGGCGGGGTGCTGGGCGCATTTGCGTCGGCGGTTCTATGAGCTGCATATCAATGGCAGCTCGCGCCTTGCAACGCAGACCGTCACGGCCATGGCCGCGCTTTGGAAGATTGAAGGTGATATCCGCGGCCTTGCCCCGGCAGCGCGCATGGCCGCCCGTCAGCAGCGGTCTACCACCATGGTGGCCGAACTGTTCGATCTCTGGGAAACGGAGCTGCCGCGTATCTCGGGGAAGTCGAAGCTGGCCGAGGCCATCCGCTATGCCACGTCCAGGCGCAAAGTTCTCGAATGCTTCCTCACCGACGGCCGCGTTGAGATCGATTGCAACATCGTCGAGCGGGCGATCCGGCCTCAAACAATCACGCGCAAGAACGCGCTGTTCGCGGGCAGCGACGGCGGTGGCCGGACATGGGCAACTATCGCCACCCTCCTGCAGACCGCGAAAATGAACGACGTCGCTAGCCTGGCTCGCGCTGACGCTCCAGCGCATCGCCGAAGGTTGGCCTATCTCCCAGATCGAAAAACTCATGCCGTGGAACCACAAGATCTGAACGGCCTCCGCTTCGCGCTTACCCAACATCATTGGTGGAGCCATTTTGCATCAGGTTCAGTCAGCACACAGCTTACCCGCTCAGGCCAAAGCGGCGGGACGCCCACACTGAAACATCAATGGGACGGCCGCTTGCCGGCAATTCGAGGGTCGTTACTTGCACGCTATTGCCTAAATTGATAGTAGTCGTTTAGAAAGTGCTCGCGCAAGTGTCCGTCACGCCGCGCCTTCAGTGGGCGCAAATGTTGTCATGGGACGCGCGTTTCTTAAGGGACATCGAGCACAGATCGTTCTCGATCTGCGAGTGATCAGGACGTGCGGGAGCGAGGACGCTACGTCGTGGCACGAGATACGGCTCCTTCGATAGGCACGCGTATCGGTTGACGCCAACCGAGTTTCGAATTTCACTCCGAGCTGTACACTTTTGGTCGAATGTAGGCGGACGAAAACCGAAAACTATGACGTCGAAAGGCCGAAAACCGCTTTACGCTAGATGCTCGATGCCTTCAGCACAACCGCCCCGTGCATCGCTTGTTTTCGTGACCGTGTTTTGCCTGAGGCTTAGCTCGGATCAATTCAAACACTAGGATTCGAATTTTTATGAATGAGCTAGCCCCCGACATCAACGAAGCTGCGGAATTTGCAGCCAAAATGATTCTCGATGGCGGATACGTCGAACGCTGGGTCGAGGGCTGTATTTTTCCTAGTGAAATGGCTTTCTTCATCGCAACCTGCGAAGTCAATAAGGTCCTCAATGTGCTTGAGTCTGGCAGACAAGATGGCTATTCTACAGAGATACTAGCGGATTGGGCTAGTCGCGCTCCGGACCGACACATAATCTCGATCGACCTCGAAGTGGAGGTTGAGCGAGCTAAGGCATGCCGCGCGCGTCTTCAAAAGTGGAAGTCTTTAGAGCTTATCGCGGGCAACGCATATGCAGAATTCGGGCGCGCCGCAAAGAAGCTGACGAAGAACTCATTCCGAAAAACCGCGTTCCTCGTCGATGGCCCCAAAAGAGCGCCGGCAATCTCAATGATGGCGGCAGCGATGTCAGATAGTGTCTGCGTTATCGCTTCACACAATTTGATTGTCGGATCGCAAGAGTACGAATTCTTTCACTCACTTGGTGGAGACACAATTTTCTTCGAACACGCCCTCACACGACCTGGTCCGCATTGGCGGGCTTTGCGAGAGCGCGAAGTCAGTCATGCCATCGCGAATGCATCAGCTCGCTCAGTCGAATTGTCTTCCATCGGAGTGTTGGTCGTCGACCGTGCCATCAGAAAAACAATTGAGAATACTCGTGGACCTGCTTACGGACTGCACCAACCGTACTTGGTGAAAGCACTTTGGCGAATGGGTACCTACGGCTTGACTCCAAAACTTTATGGGATTTCCCAACGAATGTTTGGCCGCTAGAGTTGAGATTTTTAGCTGTGGAAACCAGGAGCGCTTATCTTGGAGTTGCCTGAGCTCTTGAGAAGCTAGGCTCGTCAACTATCGCCTGATTAAAGTGATGTATCGCATTGTCCTATACGAGCAGCACGCCCTAACGCCTCCGAGTACTTCGTTGTTCATCCTCTAGCAATGCATGCATCGCGACTGCCAGGAGACGAGTGCCATTTCGCCGGACGCCCCTTCGATGGATAGACGTTTGATGCTTAGCGGGCCAACTAGGTGAAATTCAGACAGGCCGAGTTCTACGGTCGCGTGGGCCTTCGATTTGCTCTCGATGTGACCGACGCCCCACTTCTTTACCAAACCGGCCCCAACCGTTAGAATCGAGTAAAATCATAGGTTGGGTCAATGAACGCACTCAAGCGGCTTTATCGAGGTACTCTTTCGACGCTTCCGCCGGAACTGGCGAAGACGATTAAGCAGTCCGCCGACTGGATTCGATCCCCGGCGAACAGATGGACTCGTCGGTACTATACCCCAGCGGCCCGGCAGCCACGTGAAGACTTGCTGCTCTTGATTGCGCGATTCTGCCACATCAATCGGCCCATCGAAGGCTATTATTTCGAATTTGGCTGTCACGAAGCAAATACCATGCGCGCCGCATGGAAGCATTTCCGCCATTTATTCAACTGGCACTTTGTAGCTTTTGACAGCTTCGAAGGTCTTCCCGAGATCAAAGACATCGACAAGCAACCCATTTGGCAAGCCGGAAAACTAAAAACTTCAAACGAGGACTTCGTTCGCTTGTGTCGGTCTGCTGGTATGCCGGCTAATCGTCTCAGCACTGTAAAAGGGTTCTATGACCAATCCTTGAATGAACAGACCCAGGCACGCTTTCTAGGCAGCAAGGCTGCGGTCGTATACATCGACTGTGATCTTTACGCTTCGACGGTCCCAATACTGAAGTTTATCGTACCGTTTCTGCAGCGAGGGACTGTAATTGTCTTCGATGACTGGGCTTGCTTTCACAACGACCCAAACAGAGGCGAGCGGCTGGCATGGCGAGAATTTACCGAAGCACATCCAGAGCTTGCTTTCTCCAAATTGTACGAGCAAGGCGAGTTGGCCGCATTTGTTTCTCTGTAGCGAGGCAATTTGAGCTTGTGTTTGTTGGTGAATGGCCAGTTACAGCCCCCATTTTGCGCTGAAGTTCGACCCGGCATACTATGTTGCCTGTATCGACCAATTTAAATCGAAGGCGGAAAGGTCAGTCGTATCCATTCGGCGTCGGCCGCAGGATCACCGCTTCAGCAGTCCGGGGTTTTCCTTGTAGAACTTGATAAGCTCGATCAGGTTCTCGATTCCGAAGTCGGTGAACGCCTGGACGCCGTCTTCTCCGACATCATAGACCCAGATCACGCCATCCTCGATCTCCATTTCGATGGCGATGTCCCACAGCCAATCTTCGTCTTCGCCGAGGTCCTTGGCGACCTTGGCAATGGTGGTGACGTGATGGACTTTGTTGGTCAGTCGCGCCTACCACCATTAAGTCCTGCCCGTCTCGCGCGCATGCAAAGCAAGTGAATTAAGGACCAATCAGTTCGAGCTCCGCAGGTGACGTTTTGGTCCTACCATTCGATCTCGACCACTTAAGGAAAACGTAGCAAGCCCAGAGCAATGACGAATGGTCTACCAACCCGGACCGATGCTCGTTTAAAAAGCGTTCGATCGCCGAACCGTTAAGAGGTGAGCGCACCTTTGCAAGCTCCAGGAGTTCCTCCCGCATCCTGCCAGACTTCATCCACTTGCGTATCGGCAACAGAAAGCCCTTCTTTCCGCGAGTCAGAATCTCCGACGGCAAATCTTCCTTAAACGTCTCGCGAAGAATGCGCTTGCGCACGCCGCGCTTGATGAGAAAGTCCGGCGGCAAGCTCAAGGCAAATTCCACCAAACCTGAGTCCAAAAATGGCAATCTCACCTCAAGTCCGTGCTGCATGCTCGCAAGATCGACTTTCTTGAGCATATCACTTGGCAGATTGAATTCTATGTCCATCTTGAGAATGTCCCGCAGGCCGTCCAACTCGCCATCCATGAGTTCTCTAGGCAACTGCTGCGACAGCTGGGGAGAAAATCCAAGCTCTTCCAGTTGCTCACGCGAGGTATAGGATCGCCAAGAGAGATATTCCTCCGAGCCTGTCGGACGCAGGTGCATCCGAAAAAACGCCGCCGCGCGAAGAAACGGATTGTCGATACCAGATGGATTTCGGTGCATTGGTAGCATTTGAACAGCCGACTTAATCCAACGTGGGATGCGGGCACTCATCATCATCGCGGAATAGATGCCATACCCCCCAAACAACTCGTCAGCGCCGTCGCCGCCGAGGATCACTTTTTCTTGCACCTGCGAACAGAGGAAGGCCGTAGGGATAATTGAGGCGTCCGCGTACGGTTCACCCAGCAGCGCTAACGTCTTGTTTGTAAAGTCGATGAGATCTTCCTCTGTGACATCAATCAAGCGGTGATCAATCTGCGGATACCGAGCCGCCAGCAATCGTGCGAACGACGATTCATCGAATGCGGGATCGTTGGGAAAACCGATAGAGTATGCAGTGACTCGCTGGCCCGACGTCTTGGCTGCTATACTCGAAATAATTGACGAATCGATGCCGCCGCTTAGAAAAGTGGCAATCGGCACATCGGATGCCGCAAGGCGCTGCTCGACCGAAGCAATGAGCCGTTGTCGAAGCTCCCGCTTCGCGTCGTCAAACGAAAAAGGTTTGTGCCCAACAACCAGCCGCTCAAGCTTGTAATAGCTTCCTTCCTGAATCGACCAGTTGTCCAGATCGAGCTGTAGCCAGTGACCCGGCCGCAGCTGTTTCATGCCCCGATAGGGAGTCAGTGGTATTGGCAAATACGAGAATCGGAAAAATGACGGCAGACTGCTCTCATCAACTTCGAGGCTATCTTCTGCCAGGACTTCAAGAGCCGGGATTTCAGAACCAAACAACAGGCGGCGCCCGTCCTCAAAATAAACTAATGGCTTCTCGCCGAAGCGATCGCGCGCGAGTGTCAACCGGCGGGCGGCCTGATCCCAGATTGCAAATGAAAACATACCTTCTAACGTCTGAAGCGCGTCCAGTCCGTCAAGTGAGAACGCAGCAAGCAGAACCTCGGTGTCCGATTCTGTGTGAAAGACAAAGCCGCGCCGTTGAAGCGCTGCACGCAAGTTACGATAGTTATAGATCTCACCATTGAACACGATGCTCAACGGGCCGGCATGCATCGGCTGGGTCGATCGAGCATCGAGATCGATGATGCTCAGCCGGCAGTGTCCCAAGAAAACACCGGCCTCAACATGGTACCCAGCCGCATCCGGTCCACGATGGGCCAAGGATTTCAACGCGGCAGCCGCGGTTGCGGGTAACAACGACTGACCATCGCGCCATATTCCACCCACCAAACCACACATCAGGAGCCAGCCAAGAGCTGATGGTACATCGCATGATAACGGCCAACATTAGCGGAGATGGAATACTGCTCGCGCACCCTTCGCTTTGCCTGATCACCCATTTTCTCCCGCAAGGATGCACAGTCAACCAAGACCGCAAGTTTCTCGGCCATCGCCTCGGCGCGCCGCTCTACGACGTACCCCGTCACACCGTCAATGTGGCACTCAGAAACGCCAGGTGCGTCAACGACAACGCTGGGAACAGCAAGTGTCATCGCTTCAAGTACAGCATTGCTCATACCCTCGATTTCGGACGCATGAACAAAGATGTCGCTGTTCTTGAGGAGGCAACCGATGTCGGAGACATGACCAACGAAATGCACTTTGCCAGCGATACCGAGCTTCTGGGCTATGCCAATAAGCTTGGCATATTCTGGTCCATCACCAGCAATCGTTAGTTCGACTTCTGGCCTGCTGCTCTGAAGGATGGCAAACGCCTCGAGTAGGAACGCCTGGGCCTTGTGCGGCAACAAGCGCGCAGATGAAATCAAGGTCAAAATTCCGTGCGTCTTGTTGTTCTTGCAGTTGATCGTCGCCGCTGCAAAGCCCTGCCAGTCAATTCCGTTCTCAAGTGTTAATAACTTTTCGGAACGCACCAGTTTCTTCAAGGACTCGGTCGTGGCAACAGATACTCCTGCCACAACGTCGAATGGCCGGTAAAGCAACTTGAAAATGGGATGCGAGCCGGCCTCCGACTTTGTCCCGCGATGAACGTATACAAAACGGATCGATGGCATCATCCATGCGGCAACCCAACACGCGGCGGCAGCCTGGATACCGTGAGCAACACAGATCCGGCAATCGCTTTTTGCCAATTCGTACAAGATGCGCATTTGCAAAAACGGTAACAGCAGCAAAAGAAGAATCATCTCGCGTCGAAGCGACGGGAACACTGGCATTTCGAAATCGAGTATCGTCCTTTGCTCAAGCGCCGATATTCTTGAATAATATTCTTCACAAGCTTGGTTGCGATAAATCGAAAAGAACGTATTCTTGTAGCGTGCAAGGTCCTCAGCAGCGAAAAGCCGCCCGAGTTGTCGCTCTCCTCCATGAAGACCGTAGGTTCTCAGGACGTGCACAATTGAAACTGGCCCAGCGCGATCCAGCCGCGGTGGATCCTCCGCCTTACTGGCAGATGCAAGCTCATCTTCGCCTTTGCTTTGTAGTTCCGGAGTAGTCAACTGCGTGGCCTTGCATCACCTACCGTGGGGCTTCCCGCGCGCGCTTGTCAGATCACGAAACAACGCTCCATACGATCTTGAGCAAACCGCAATATCAAACCTCTTGATCGCGATCTCTCTTGCCGCAATCCGGAACCTATCGTCGTTATGATCTAATAGCATCAGCACATAAGTTGCTAATTTTGTAACACACCCTACCGGCGCAAGGTAGCCGTTCATACCATGGTCGACGGCATCAGGGATACCGCCAGCTTCGAAGGCCACAACCGGCGTTCCGCATGCGATCGCCTCGATCACAACATTCGGGAGATTGTCCTCCAGAAACGGAGCTATCAGCAAATCTGCGGCAGAATAAACAAAAGACAGCAGCTCCTCAGAATTTACCTGCCCCAAATGGTGGACCGAAATACCACCAATCTCGCTCGCGGCGCCTTCTACGGTTCCACCGAAGATTACTAGCGTCAAATTTTGGCGGCCGGACGAAGCTAAGATTTGCATTGCACGCACAAGCTGGACATACCCCTTTCGCGGGTCCTGAGTCGAAGCCAGCGCGCCGAATAACACTATTTGGCCATTCTCCGGCAAGTCGAACCGTCGACGAGCTTCTAACCGGTCCCGAGGGCGAAATACTTTGAGGTCAACTCCTGTTGGTATGTGTTCAATTCGGCGCTCGCCAAACAGACGCGAGCGTCGAGCCAGATCGGCGATCCAACGGCTCGGCGCCGCAATGGTCAGGTTGAGCCGAGCAAAAGATTTCGAACGAGCTTTAATTCCGGATCGCGAAAGATCGTTCTCTTTGTCGCTGGCGAGTTGTGGACATGTGCCACATTCCTGCTCAAAGCCTTCACAAGTTCCCGGATAGTGACACCCCCCGCTGAAAGGCCAAATGTCAGATAACCGCCAAACAATTGGCTTCTCGATCGTTTCGAGCTGGCTGAAATTGAGAAACGCACCGGCAATCCAATGCGCGCAGACAACGTCGGCCTCGGTGAACAGCTTCCTGTCCAGGAGACCGTATCTTAACCCGACGGGCGAGAACGGCGTGGGTAACCTGCGTGGATAACTCCTGAGCTGAAGAGCGTTAATGTAGGCGACAATATCGCTGGCCAGAAGGCCAACCCCAGGCAAATGAGCAGGGATGACAGAAACATCGTCCAAATGCTGTCGTCCAACGTGAAACGTTGAGCGAAGGCCAATTAACTGAAGATTCTTGTGAATCCGGTAGGCAGCCCTGTTGGCGCCACCTTCACTATCGGATTGAGCCAAATGGACGACAGACAGTTCATTCATCGGACGAAACCGGTTGCTAAAAGCCATGGCGTACTACGCCGCCCGAAAGAACTGCTATCGCCTATCGGCGCACAGGAGCAAGGTAATCCAGATTGTCAGTAGCCCCAGCCCAATCAGCAAATTGATCCAAATCTCCGATCTCGCTGATCTCAGCGTGAGATCCAGCCCTCAAAGTTAGGTTCTGATGCAGCGGATCTGATACATCCGAGCCGATGTATGTCTCGAAGCTACTAAAAATCCATGGGCGGCGAACGAACAAAGCGTGTGCGTGTACCCGCGCCAGATGAACAGATGCCATGTCCAGACGGCCAATATCCTCGAGATGGCTCAATCGAAGGATGTAACTCTCCGAGCTCTCATGATCTTCCGTAAAACCAAATCCGGAATAGCGGCCAGTGCCAGCAGTCACGACAGGCACACCGAAGCAGGGCAATTCATAACCGATACTACCGCGCACTGTGATGCCGACATCAATCGCCTTGAATAATGAGAGCGTGCTGATCTTGGTATCTGCTTCCAGCAGTTTCACATGGGGCGGCAGTTCACCGATCTGCTCTCTGATTAAGCGCATTTCACCGTATTCAGCAGTGACACCCGATAGCCTACGCTTCCATACATTGGCAGGATGTAACTTGATGATCCAGTTCATCCGCGGATTCGCGACAGCCGCTTTGACTGTTTCGATGAACCAATGGCCGTAGTTCTCGAATATATCGTGGCCATAAAAGAGATTAGCATCCCAAAGGACGTGTGAAAACAACACAGCTATCGGCTTCGAAGCGTCGAGTTGTAGTTCATCGACAATCTGTTGTTTTGACATGTTGATCGTGCCAGGCTGATTGCGAGCCTGTATTTTCCAGACGCCGCCATATCGTCGCTCGAATTCTTCGTTGAGTTCGGCCTCCTGTTCATCACTCCAGGGTAACTTGACTAAATGCTCGAGCGTGTCTTTCGAAATCGAGTTGGGATGAATGCGTCGGGTTTCTTTTGTCAGCTTCTTGAGAATCAAGCCGTCTTCACGCGAAGGCTGGACAAAATGGACAGTCGGAATGCGATCAGCAATCGCGACATCAACGAATGGACCCAGAACATGATAGTTGGGTTCATTGACCAATATTAGGTCGGGCCTCTGCGTTGCGAATGTCCGCCGAGCAGCGCAGACAAATTTTACCGATTGAAGAAGTTGATCGAACAACTGCTTCCTGACCGCACTATCCCGCGGGTCTGGCGCGCCATCGAACTGCCTTCGAGAGATCGATGACAACAGTTGGGGCCCGATCCAGGCTTCGCCATACGTCCACTCGAGAACCGACTGGAAATCCGTTGGTTCGTTCTCCCGCTTCGCAAGTTCAGCCTGTCCAGCGCTGATCGCATCCGTCTGGGCAACAAGCCGTTCGAAGTCAATGAAATCGTTTATACCGAATGCACGAAAAATTCTTTTTGCATGCGTATACAGCGCCGATGTGAGAACTTTAACGTGCCACCCGCGACGACGTAGGGCCAAAGCTTGCATACATTCCAACTTGGCGCTGTAGGTGGCATTCGTCATGCTCAAGATCAGGAGTGTGGGAGCCCGTGGATCAGGTTTCGGAAGCTGACGGGCAAACGCAGCCGTTTCGCCGGTGCGACGCACATCCTCCCATAATCGTAGCGCACGGCAAGGAGCGGTTCCAAACGCCGCGACATCAGCCATCGGACCTGCAAGCGGCGTACTGCGAATCTGTTCGAGCAGCCGTCGCATCATGCATAGCCAGTGTTCATCAAATGGTCGGCGAGACGAAGATCTTCCGGTGTGTCAATATCAATCGAAGTAATGTCATCCATCTCCAACCCAATGGTAGGGTCACCGTATAACGCACCAGAATCGAGAACGTTACTTCGAACGATCAGCACCGCGGGCCCATTGCGACCGAAAGAGACTGCCTTGTCTTGACGACGCGTCCGGCCGATCTCTCCGCCGAGATACGGGACCAATTTTCCATCTTCTTCGCGCATTTGTGCTTCGGGAACGAAACGGTGCGGCACGCGAACCACGCTAACAAGCGTTGCGGCTTGGTAGCCCCGAAACTTTTCAACCGCCTGACGGATATGATGGGCGCGCCGAAAAGGAGAGGTCGGTTGTAGGAGCACAAGTGCCTCAACATCCTCACCTTCGTCGCGAAGAGCGGCTAGGCAATGCTGCATTACGCCAAGCATCAGCGCCTGATCTCCAGAAAGATCAGCAGGACGCCTGAACGGAACCTGCAAACCCAAAGTTTTGCCGGCCTGGGCAATCGCATCGTCGTCCGTTGAAAGGATCGCTCTGTCGATAACCCCCGACTTCAGCACCGCTTCTGCCGTCCAATCCAGCAGCGATCGACCGCCGCAAAGGGCAAGATTCTTCCGAACGATTCCCTTCGACCCCCCGCGTGCAGGGATAAGTGCCGCGAGCGTCATTTGCGCGAGCCGCCGATAGGAAATTCCTGAGTTAGTATGTTATGCACTTTTGCACGTCCACCTTTTCAGTCGCAAGGATGTCGGCGATCTTGATACCGGCTGTGCCGTCACCGTAGATCGAGTTCATCTCATAACGACCATGTTTGATCTGTTGCGCAATGGCTGCGGAAATCGCGTCCTTGTTGTAGGGGACTTCGATTACGTTCTCGCCGCGATCGCGCATGTTCTGACGAGACCCGATATTCACCACCGGCGTGCCGATATAGGCGCCCTCTCTAATGCCACTGCTTGAATTGCCAACTAGGCAAGCCGTCCCGCGCATCAGATTGACATAGATCTCAATGGGAAGATTTTTGAAGAAGTGCATGCGGCCGTCGAACCTACGCTCGCGCCACTTCCTGATTCCCCGCGAGATATCGTCGGATCCGGCGTCGGAGTTGGGCCACAGAACAATGGCCGCGAGCCCCTGCTCGCGGACGGCTTCCAGCGTCATGGTAATCTGCTCTTCACCAGCTCCGTATTCTGTCGTGACCGGGTGCTGCGAGACCAGCGCAAACGGTTCGTCGATTGAAAATCGTTCGCCGACACCTAGATCGAAAAGATGATCGTCCAGCTTCCCGCTGGAGTTCGCGAGGACGTCGGCGACCAGATCGATGCGCGGGCATCCAACCATATGAACGTGCTGCGGCAGTTCACCGAGCCTGACAATGCGCTGCTTCGCCCCCTCGCTTGCAGGGAAATGAATGTGAGCGAATTTGGTGACAGCGTGCCTGATACTTTCGTCGATCGTTCCGCTTACTTC